>JBBITQ010000020.1:0-12011 GCA_037440685.1 Clostridiales bacterium | reverse complement strand
GCCCGCCAGGCATCCATGAGCAGCGCGTCCAGGGGGTTCATGATCACCGCATCCAGGCCCTCGAGCATCGCCATGGTCAGGAAGGCGGCGTTGAGCGCCGGCCGGTTGGGCATCCCGAAGGAGACGTTGGAGAGGCCGAGCACGGTGCGCAGGCCCAGGCGCTCCTTCACCCAGCGGATGGCCTGGAGCGTCTCCCGGGCCGCCCCCTGGTCCGCCCCCACCGCCAGGCAGAGGCAGTCGATGAAGAGGTCCTCGCGGGGGAAGCCGGCCGCCTCCGCTTCCCGCAACACGCCCTCGACGACGCGCAGGCGCCCCTCAGCCGTGGGTGGGATGCCGGCATCGTCCAGGGCGAGCACCACCAGCGCCGCGCCGAATCGCCGGGCCAGGGGGAGCACCCGCGCCAGGCGCTCCCTCTCACCCGACGCCGAGTTGACGAGCGGCTTGCCTATGCAGGCCTTCAGCCCCGCCTCCAGGGCGGCCGGCGTGGAGGAATCGACGCAGAGGGGGGCATCCGCCGCTTCCTGCACCGCCAGCACCGCCCGGCGCATGGCCTCCGCCTCGTCGACCCCGGGCACCCCCACGTTCACGTCAAGCATGGCGGCACCGGCGACCACCTGGGCCCGCGCCTCCTGGCGCACGAGGGCGAACTCCCCCGCCGCGATGTCGGCCGCCAGCTTCTTGCGGCCAGTGGGGTTGATGCGCTCGCCGATGATCACCGGGAGCGCCGCCTCGACGAAAAAGATGCTGCGGGTGCGCGAGGCCAGCCCCGTCGGCGGCGCGGCGGGCGTACCCGCCGGGGGCGCGTCGCGCCCGCCGGCAGAAGGCTCCATCCCCCTCCGCCCCGCTCCAGCACCGGTGCCACCCGGCCGCAGCCCGGCCACCGCCCCCTTGAGCAGGCGGATGTAGTCCGGCGTCGTGCCGCAGCAGCCGCCCACCAGGGCGGCCCCGGCCGCCACCAGCCGCGGACCCCAGGCGGCGAACTCCTCAGCCCCCATGGGAAAGAGGGTGCGGCCGACGACCAGGCGCGGCAGGCCGGCGTTCGGCTGCACGCTGACGGGCGCCAGGCCCGCCGCCGCCATCTCCTCCACCACCCGTAGGAGCTCTGCGGGGCCGAGGGAACAGTTGGCCCCCACCACGTCCGCCCCCAGCGAGGCCAGGACCAGGGCGGCGGTGACGGCGTCGGTGCCGGTGAACGTCCGTCCCGCATCGGTGAAGGTCATCTGGGCCACCACCGGCAGCCCGGCGCGCTCCTTAACCGCCAGCACCGCCGCCCGGATCTCGCCCAGGTCGGCCATCGTCTCCACGATCACCAGGTCGGCGCCGGCGGCGGCGAAGGCCTCCGCCTGTTCGGCGAAGACCTCGTAGGCCTCGTCGAAGGTGAGCCGGCCCAGGGGTTCCACGAACTCGCCCGTCGGGCCGATCGACCCCGCCACCAGCGCCCGGCCACCCGCCGCCGCGCGCGCCAGCTCCACGGCGCGGGCGTTGATGTCCCGCACGCGGTCCTGCAGGCCGTAGTGGGCCAGTTTCAGGCGGTTGCCGCCGAAAGTGTTGGTCTCCAGGATGTCGGCCCCGGCCTCGACGTACGCGCGGTGGACCGCGACGACCGCCTCCGGCCGTTCCAAGTTCCACTGTTCCGGGCAGCCTCCCGGCGGCAGGCCTGCGGCCTGGAGCATGGTGCCCATGGCACCGTCCCAGACCAAGACCTCCCTCCCCAGCCTGTCCAGGAAGCCTCCGTCACGCCCCATCGCCCTCACCATCCCATGGTCCACGCGCCGCGCCCGGCAGCGCCCCGGTGAAGCGCGCGATGATCTCCAGCACCCCCGCCCCCAGGGCCGCCCGCGCCACATAGGCCACCCGCTCGCGCACCTCGGGGAGGGCGTTGGCGGGGGCGGAAGCCACGCCCACCACGGACAGGAACGGGAGGTCGTTCTGGGCATCGCCGATCCCCAGGATCTCCTCCGGTCCGCAGCCGAAGGCGCGCGCCAGGGCCAGGACGCCGTGGCCCTTGTGGAGCCCCGCCGGGGTGATGTCCACGGCGCCCGCGGAATGGGTGAAGTGCAACCGGTCGGGCCCCAGTCCCAGCCGCGCCTCCACGTAAGCCGCCGCCTCGCGGCACAGCTCCGCCACGGCCTCGGGATGCCGCGGCAGCGGGTCCGGCACCAGGCTCACGCACACCTCTCTCCCCGTGGGGACGCGCACCCGCCCCCCGCGGGCGAAGGCCTCCTCCAGCACCCGCCGCACCGCGACCATCATATCCCGCTGCGCGGCGTCGTATTGGGGCTCCGCCCTCCCGTCGCCGGGGTGGAAGATGACGGCGCCGTTCTCGCACCCCGCTGGGACGAAGAGCCCGATGGCCTGCCCCAGGGCCTCCACGTATTGGGCCGGCCGTCCTGAGAGGAGGGTGAGGGGCGGCACCTCCCCCGACTCACACGCCATCCAGTTGTACTCCGCCAGGGCCCGGAGGACGTCCAGGTCCCAGGGCCGGCCCATGCCGGGGATGACGCACCCCTCGGCGTCCGAGACGATCAGCCTGATCCGGCCCGGCACGCCACCGCCCTCCCCGGCGGTTCCGAGGGATCAAAGAAGAAAAGCCCGCTCGCGGCACGCCACGGCGGGCGCTCTCTCTCCCGCTGCCGTATCGTCACACCCATGCCGCTAGGAAGACCCCTTCAGCTTCCTGACCTGCTCCTCGAGCGCGGCGATCTTGCGGAACTCGGAAGCGTCCTTGAACATGTGCGCGATCAGGGCGACGGTGAGAATGGCGAGCCATACGGTCGTGAAATCCACTACCCAACCCTCCTTGGCCACCTTTCGGCAAATGATATGCCGTCACAGGACACAGTTAATTATAGCACCCTCTCCAGCGCCAGAAACAGGAGCCGGTTCACCGCCAGGATGAGGCCCGAGATCGCCATGACCCGGAAGAGCCGGTCGGGGGAGTTGTCGCGCGATTCCGAGACGTAGCGGATGAACACGGCGATCAGGGCCGCGTTCTCGGAGAAGGAACGGATCAGCGGCAGCGTCACGCCAGTCCTCTGCGTGTAGGCGGTGATCCCCGCGATGACGGCGGCCGCCAAGACGCCCAGCCCGATGCACTGTGGCCACGGGTAACCCCGCTTCCGCACCCCGGCATCACCCCCCGCGCCGCCGGCGCCCGACTACCATATTATCAAAGCCGGCGCGGCGATGCCTGTCCCCTTTCCTCACGACCGGCCGGCGTGGCGCAGGAAGAAGGCCAGGTTGGCGGGCCGCTCGGCCAGGCGGCGCATGAAGTAGGCATACCACTCGGTGCCGAAGGGAACATACACCCGCACGCCGAAGCCCCGCGCCACCAACCGCCGCTGCAGGTCGCGGCGGATCCCGTACAGCATCTGGAACTCGAACCGCCCCCGCGGAACGCCCTTGGCGGCGGCAAAGGCGATGACGTGCTCGATGAGCGCCTCGTCGTGGGTGGCGGCGGCCAGGAAGTTCCCCGAGAGCAGGTAGAACTCGGCGAGGCGCCGGTAGTTGGCGTCCACGTCCCGCTTGCGGGGGAAGGCCACCGAGGCTGGTTCGTTGTACGCCCCCTTGCACAGGCGCAGGTTGGCCCCCAGGGCGGCCAACTCGCGGACGTCCGCCTCGCTGCGGTAGAGGTAGGCCTGTATCACTATACCCACGTTGTCATATTTCTGGCGCACCGCCTTGTAGAGGTCGATGGTGGCCTGGGTGTGCCGGGAGTCCTCCATGTCGATGCGGACGAAGTTGCCATGAAGCCGGGCCCGCTCCAGCACCGCCTCGAGGTTGGCGCGGCACAGGGCGGGGTCGATGTCCAGGCCGAACTGGGTGAGCTTCAGGGACACGTGGGAGTCGGCTCCCGCAGCGGCGATGCGGTCGAGCGCCTCCAGGTAGGTCGACGCGGCGCGGCGCGCGGCTTCGCCGCTCGTCACCGCCTCCCCCAAGCAGTCCAGGGTTGCCCGCATCCCTTCGGCGTTGAGGGCGCGCACGGCGGCCAGGGCCTCGTCGAGGGTCTCCCCCGCCACGAACCGGTACGCCCCGAGGGCCGCCCCGTACCGCGTGACCGCCCGAGCAATCATGGGGTTGGCGCTCAGGGAGAGGATCGCCCGCCGCGCCAGGCCCCATCCGCCGGCCATCGCCCTCACCACCCCCCACCTACCATTCCCCTGCGGCAGGCCGCCTAATCAGCCGGTGTTGCGCAGGCCGGCGGCCACCCCGTTGATGGTGAGGAGGATGGCGTACTCCAGTGCCGCGCTGGACGCGTCAGGCGCGGCCTCGCCGTCTCCGCCTCCGCCTGCGGCGGCCTCGCGGTATTGCCGGAGGAACCGGACCTGGAGGTAGCTCAAGGGATCGACGTAGGGGTTGCGCAGGCGGATGGACTGCTGCAGCGCCGGCTCCTGGTCCAACAGCTCCTCCTCACCCGTCACCCTGAGGACCCAGGAACAGGTGCGCCGGTACTCCTCCTCTACCAGCGCGAACACGCGGGCCGCCAGACCGCCGTCGCTGGCCAGGGTCGCGTAGCGGCGCGCGATGTGCATGTCCGCCTTGGCCAGCGCCATCTGGAGGTTATCGAGCGCGGCCTGGAAGAAGGGCCATTCCTGGTACATCTCGCGCAGCAGGGCCAGCCCGTCGTGACGCTGCTCGGCGAAGGACTCCAGGGCCGTTCCCACCCCGTACCAGGCGGGGAACAGGTGCCGGCTCTGCGTCCACGCGAACACCCAGGGGATCGCCCGCAGGTCCTCGAACCGGGTGCCATTGCGGCGCGCCGCCGGCCGCGACCCGATGTTCAGCTTGTCGATGTGCCTGATGGGCGTGACCTCGAAGAAGTACCGCAGGCCGTCACCGCCCTGGCCCCCGGACGCGGTGGCGAAGAGGAAATCGCGGTAGGCGCGGTACGCGCAGGCCGACATCTCCTCCATCGCCGCCTCCCATTCCGGGCGCAGCGCAGCCTCGGCGCCGGCCGCCAGCGCCTTCCGGGCCGTCGCCCAGACGACCTGCTCCAGGCTGCGGAAGGCGATGCCGGGGATCAGGTAGCGGTCCGACATCACCTCGCCCTGCTCGGTGATCTTGATGCCGTTAGCCGTCGACCCGGCCGGCAAGGCCAGGATGGCGCGGCTGGTCGGGCCGCCGCCCCGGCCCAGGGCGCCGCCGCGGCCGTGGAAGAACTTGAGCCGCACCCCGGTGGCGGCGCCCAGTTCCAACAGGCGCTTCTGCGCCTTGTAGAGCTCCCAGTTGGCCGGCAGGTAACCGCCATCCTTGTTGCTGTCCGAGTACCCGAGCATGACCTCCTGTGCCCAGCCCCGCACCGCCAGGTGCTGGCGGAAGGCGGCGTTGGCGAATAGGCGCGACAGGCTGTCGACCGAGCGGCGGAGGTCGTCGATCGTCTCCAGGATGGGCACGATCTCCAGGGCGCTCTCGGCTCCCGCGCCGCCGTTCCCCCCGGCGGCCCCAGCACTGCCGTTGGCCCCCGCGGCGGCCGGCCGGAACAGGCCGGTCTCCTTGGCAAGGAAGAGCACCTCCAGGAGGTCGCTGGGCTCGTGGGCCATGCTCACGATGTAAGTGTCGACCGCCTCGGGCCCCAGTTCTGTCCGGGCTTTCCGCACCGCCTGGAACACCGCCAGCAGCTCCTGAGTCTCCTCCCCGTAGGGGGAATCCACCAGGAGCACCGGGCGCGGCTCCAGGATGAGGCGCGTGAGCAGCGCCGCCCGTTCCTCCTCCGGGAGGGCGAGGTAGTCGGGGACGACGGCGGAGCGCGCCAGGATCTCCGCCACCGCCCGGCCGTGCACCCCGCTGTGCTGGCGGATCTCCAGGGACGCCAGGTGGAAGCCGAAGAGCTCCACCTGCCGGATGAGCTTGCCGAGCATCCCCCGGGCGACGGCTTCCCCGCCGTTCTCCAAGAGGCTCTTCTCAAGCACCCGGAGGTCGGCCAGGAATTCGGCGGCGCTCCGGTACCGGCCCTCCCAAGCCGCCTCCGCGCGCTCCCAGCCCGACGCCAGGGCCACGTTATGCTGCCGCAGTTGCTCGAGCCGCCAGAGCATCAGGGCCAGCTTGCGCCGGTAGGGCTCCGACTGGTCCCAGCGCACGAAGTCCGGCGGCCGGCTGGGGAGGTCGCGCTCATCGCGCTCCAGCGAGGCCAGGAGCTCCGGGCTCACCCCCACCAGGCGCGTCGACTGGCCGTAACGGGCCATGAGGCGCCGCGTCGCCAGGATGTACTTGCGCACGGCCAGATCGCGGTAATAGCGCAGGGCATCCAGCGTCACGGCGGCCGTCACGTGGGGATTGCCGTCGCGGTCTCCCCCCACCCAACTCCGGAAGCGCAGGATCGGCGGGAGGAGGCGGCCCGTGGCCGCCGCCCGCTCCGCCAGCTCCGGATAATGCCGGCAAAGGGCCCGCTCGACCCCCACGTGCACGTCCGGCAGCACGTCCCAGAGGGTCTCGTCGAAGTAGAACAGGCTCTGCCGCACCTCGTCGATGGGCAGGGGCCGCGTGGCCCGCACCTCGCTCGTGTGCCACAGGATGACGAGGAGTTCCTTCATCTCGCGGCGCAACTCCTCCTGCTCCCGCGGCGTGAGCAGGGGGTTCTCCCGGCGCTCCAATAGGCCGTAGAGGGCGCGCAGTATGGCCAGCACCGTACGGCGCGTGGCTTCGGTGGGATGCGCCGTGACCACGAGTTCTATGGAGAGGCCGGCCAGAAGCCGACACGCCGCGTCGGCATCGAGCCCCGCCGCCTTCAGGTCGCGCACCAGGCTCTCGATGGAGTTGGGCTGCGGCGACCGGCGCGCCCGGTCGTAGTCGCGCTTGCGCCGGACGCGGTGGTGCTGCTCCGCGAGGTTGACGAGCTGGAAATAGAGTCCGAAGGCCCGCGCCACCTGGATGGCCGTTGGCAGGTCGAGGGATTCCACCTTCTCCACCAGCTCCTGCTCCACGCCCTCGTCATAATGGTGCCTGAGCCTCTTGGCCAGGGAGCGCGCGCGCTCGACCACCTGGAACAGGCGCTCGCCCCCCTGTTCCCGCAGCACCTCTCCCAGCAGCGCGCCCAGGAAGCGCACATCCTCCCGCAGCGGCCGCTGCTTCTCCCGCAGCCACCGCTCCTCGGGATCGCACCCGGGCGGCGCACCCCGCTCCAATGCCTCCAAACCGTTCATTCCTCCTCCGGCAGGCCCAATTCCCGGCGGATCATGCTCACCTCAATATATGGCTTGCCGGCGCGGCGTTTCTTTTCCTCCAGGTTTTCCAGGAGCTTGAGGATCTCCAGGACCTGCGACCGCCCCTCCCGCGTGCGACAGGCCTCGCGCGGCGTGTCTCCGCCCAGCGCCGGGAGCGGCTCGTCGACCCACCGGCGGTAGTAGTTGTTGAGGAACCGCTGCACCGCTTGGGCCACCTCGGGCGGCATGGGCTCCTCGTCGGGCCCGCCGGCCAGACCCAGTTCCGGGAGGAGCGCCTGGGCGCTGCGGTATTCGTCGACCCGGTGCCGCGCCGCGCCCCCCAGCCCCCGCGCCAGGAGCTTCTTCCCCTGCTCCAGGCGCTCTCGCGACAGGCAGCTCAGCGTCAGGTAGCCGTTCGCCAGGCGGACGTCACCCAGGAGGAGCCTGCCGGCCGGTCCGCCGCCCGCCTCGTCAGCATTGCACCAGTTCCACATGGCCCGCACCAACCCGCCCGCTTCGTCCCGCTCCAGAAGGACCGGCAGACAGCCCGGCACGCGGGCCAGCGCCCGCACCACCGCTTCCGGGTCGCACACCTGATACCACGCCCGCGATATCAAGAGCGGCTCGCCGCTCGCCGTGTGCAGCCGCGGCCGGGAACGGTCCAGGATCATGCTCACCAGCAGGCGATTGACGCGGTGGGCGCGCGCCCGGAAGAACTCCTCCCACCCGGCTCCGGGGTACCAGCGCCGGAACCGTCCCAGTTCATACCGCAACATGGCCTCGATCACCCGCTTCCAGGATCGAGGGATCACCAGGCCCGCCACCGACACCCCGTGGGTATCGAAGACGCGGAGCGGGCGCGTGAAGATGAGGTCGTACTTGTGGAGCACCTGGGACGCCGTCTTCTCGGTGACCTCCACGCGCTCGCCGGTGAAGATGTCCGACAGCAACAGCCTCCGGCCGGGGTCCACCTTCAGGACCTCGAAGATCCCCAGGCGGGAGGACAGCCATCCCGTCAGGAGCAGCCGCTCCTCGTCGCTCAACCGGTCCCAGGCGTGATCCCGGAACCTCTCTATCAGCCGCCGGCTGTTCCGGCTGCGCCGGTAGTCGAAGACGAACCAGTCCAGAAACCGCGCGAAGCTGGCCTCGTCCTCAAAGAGGCTGGATGTGGCCGCCTCGCCCCAGAAGAGGTCGTAAGCCCGCGCGCTCGCGGCCTCCGAAGCCACGTCCCGGCTGTAGTCCATCAGCTTCGCCAGCAGATCCTCCTCCAACCGCTTCCAGCGGCGCACCGCAAGATCGATGACGCGCTCCTCCGCCGTTGCCGCATCCCCTGTCCGGACCCGCGGAGCCGACATCGCGGCCCTCCCCCTTCTCCCGTATCGCAAATACAGGAAGCCTGTGCGGATTTCGACAGGAGCGGGCAAATCTCCTTTTGCCGCGCCGGATTTGTCGCCTTGACGTGCCGGGATTTGTCGCCGGATCTCCCCTCATGAGGGAAGCGGTAGCCGGCCGGAGATGGCGGCCCGCAAGGCCTCGGCCACGCCGAGGCCACAGGGCCGGCGGGTGACCCAGCGCGCCTCCGCCCGGACCGGGCCCTCCGCGTTGGCCACCGCCACCCCCAGACCGGCGCGCCGCAGCATGTCCAGGTCGTTGTGGTGGTCGCCTATGGCCATCACCGCGGACAGGGGCACGTCCAGGCGCGACGCCAGCCACTCCAGCGCGGCGCCCTTGGACACCCCCTCGGGCAGCAGCTCGATGAAGTCGGCGTCCGACTGGACGTAGTTGAGGGAGGGATACCGGATCCGCAAGTCCGCCATCAGGCGGAGGGAGGCCTCGACGTCCCCGAAGAACAGGAGCTTCGGCGGCGCCACGCCCGTGCGGGAGAGGAAGGCCGCCAGGTCGCCCACGGGCACGCAGCGCACCCGATCCCTCCGCATGTACACCTCCACCCGGGGGGTGATCGCGCTCACGACGATGTCGCTGCCCGCGTAAAGAAAGGGATCGATGGGGTATCGGCGCGCCTGCTCTAGGGCGTACCGCGCCACGTCGAGGGGCAGGCTGCGCTCCAGGAGGGGCCGCCCGGCGCGGAAGTCGTACACCTGGGCCCCGTTGAAGACGATCACCGGCACGTCCAGGCCGAGGGCGCGGACGTAGTGGCCCACCCCCACCACCGGGCGGCCGGTGGCCAGGGTGAAGAGGCCGCCTGCCGCCCGGAACTCCGCGACCGCCTCCCGCACCTCGGGGGCGATGTCGCCGCCCTTCTCGACCAGAGTCCCGTCAACGTCGGCCACTACGAGCTTACAGAGCAAACCTCCACCTCCACGGCCCGCAGCACGGGGCCGTTCATGAAGATGGTAGGGCCGTCGTGCACGTACCCGCGCACGCGCAGGCACCGGCCCACCCCGGCCACCAGGACGTCCCGCACCGCTTCGCCGCTCGGGATCACCACGTAGAGCGCGCCGTCCCGCACCTGGAGCTCGAAGTGGTCCCCTTCCAGGTCGCCGCGCGTGAGGAGGCCTTCAAACGTGTCCAGCGTGTCCATGGGCATCCCCTCCGGCACAAACTGGGCGCCCGCCGGCAAAAACCCAATCTATTATACGGTCAGCGGGGCGTGAGTACCTTCTGCACCTGGTCGGCCTTGCCGAAGGATTCGCGCAGCAGCACCAGATCCACGCGGCGGTTCCGCGCCCGGTTGGCTTCGGAATCGTTCGGGTACTTGGGGCGCCATTCCCCGTAACCCGTGGCCCCCACGCGTTGCGGCGGGATCCGCCCCTCTTCGGTGAGGAAACGGGCGACGGCGACGGCCCGGGCCGCCGACAGCTCCCAGTTCGAGGGGAACTCGGCGGTCTTGATCGGGAGGTTGTCCGTGTGCCCCTCCACCAGGATGCGGTTGGGCATGGAGGCCAGGATGGGGGCGATGCGCGACAGGACGCGGCGGGACTCCGGTCGCAGGTCGGCCCTGCCCAGGTCGAAGAAGACGCTGTCCGAGAAGCTCACCACCAGGCCCCTCTCGGCCATGACGATGGCCACCTGGCCGGAGAGGCCCGCCGCCTTCAGGGCATCGGCCAGCTTCTGCCCCGTCTCCTGGAGGTCGAGGAGTTCATCCCGGGCGGAGGAGGTCAGGCGATGGGCGTTGGGCTCCGGGAGGAGCCGCTCCGCGTCCCCCGGGATCCGCGAGACGTTGACGAGGGAGTTGCTGACGTTGGCGTTCAGGAGGCTTGCCCGCAGGGCGCGCGCCAGTTGCAGGTACTTCTCCCTGTCCGTCTGTGAGATGGAGTACAGGACGATGAAGAAGACCATGAGCAGGGTGATGAGGTCAGCGTAGGTCAGGAGCCACCGCATCCCTCCGGCGGCATCGTGCCCGCCGCCCCCGCCATGCGCGTCGCCGCCGCTGCTGCGCTTCCTACGCAAGGGCCGCCACCACCCGCTCCTCACGCACGCTCCTCACCGGCGTTGAGCTGCGGCGCCGCGGCCGCCTCCTCCGCCTTCTTGGGCTGGGGGCGATGGGCCACGAAGGCTTCCAGCTTCTCGCGCAGGATGGCCGGGCTGTCCCCCTTCTGGATGGAAAGGATGCCCTCCACCACCAGCGTGCGGAGTTCCGCCTCCTCCCGCGCCAGGACCTTCAGCTTCCCGGCGACGGGCAGCCAGAAGAGATTGGCGGTGGCAATGCCCCAGAAGGTGGCGAGGAAGGCCACCGCGATGGCCGGCCCGAGCTCGTTGGGGTTCTCCAGGTTGCTGAGTACGTGGATGAGCCCCATGACCGTGCCGATGATGCCCATGGTGGGCGCGTAGCCGCCGGCCGTCTCCAGGATGCCTGCCCCCGCCATCAGGTGCTTCTCGGTGAGCTCCACCTCGGTCATGAGGATGGTCTCCACCATCTCGGTGTCAGCGCCATCCACCACCATCTGCAGCCCTTTGGCCATGAAGCGGTCGGGGAGCTGCTGGACATCCTCCTCCAGCGCCAGGAGGCCCTCCCGCCGCGCCTTCTGGGCAAAGGAGATCAGGGTCTCCATCATCTGCCGGGGGTCGCCCTGGGGCTGCTTGATGACGCGCGCCAAGAGGCCGGGGAGGGAGAGGAAGTTCTTGAGGCCCACGCTGACCATGGTGGCACCCACGGTGCCCCCCAAGATCAACAGCATGGCCGAGGGATTGATGAGCGACCCCACCGTGCCGCCCTCGATGGCGTTCGAGATCAGAACCGACGCTAGTGCGACGACCAGTCCGACGACTACGCCGAGTTCCACCAGACTCACCCCGGCAAAGGGTGCACGAAGGCACAGGGATTCTAGCCGATCTCTCTTTATCCGTATCGCCCGGCCGCGGAGCCGTCTTTAGGCGACTAAAGCCCCATATTAGCGGAACAATTTGCCGATTTGCGCAGGACGATGGTACTATGGTCTCATGGATCGGCGGCTCTATGAGATCGGCGAGCGGGTGCTGGCAGGCGGGGCGGTGACGCCCGAAGAGGCGTTCTATCTCCTGGGTCTCGACGGGCCCGACGCCTTCCACCTTTTCGCCTACGCCAACGCCATCCGCGCCCGTTTCCGCGGGGACCGGGTGGAGCTCTGTAGCATCATCAGCGCCCGCTCGGGGAACTGCGGCGAGGACTGCGCCTTCTGCGCCCAGTCCGCCCACTACGCCACCGGAGCGCCCGTCCACGCCCTCCTCGACGAGGAGACGATCCTGCGCAAGGCCAAGGCCATGGCCGCCGCCGGCGCCCGGCGCTTCGACCTGGTCACCAGCGGCTACGGTTTCACCGAGGACGACCCCGACTTCCAGCGCATCCTACGACTCTACGAGCGACTGCGGGCGGAAACGACCCTGGAGCTGTGCGCCTGCCTCGGCACCCTGACGCCCGGCGCCGCGCGGGCG
>JBBITQ010000019.1:0-12110 GCA_037440685.1 Clostridiales bacterium | reverse complement strand
CCGCTCGTGCAGGATGTGGGTCACCGCCTCCACCACTTCCGGCGGAACCCGGATCGTCCACTCCAGATACGCCATCGCCCCGACCCCACCTAATGCCTGAAATAAAGGCCGGCGACCGCCGGCCGTCACACGCCTCAGGTGCTGCCGAACCCGATGGTCACCCGGCCATCCTCAACGATGACCGGCACCCGGCGCTCCCCGCCCGAATGCTGCAACATCTCCTCCAACAGGGCGGGATCGGCCTTCACGTTGCGATAGTCCACCAGGTAACCGCGGCGCTCATAGTCAGCCCGGGCGTTCCGCGTGTAGGGTCAGGTGTCCTTCCCGTAGATTACCACCCTCTGGCTCAAACCTCTCCCCCCTTCCCCTCACCCTTTTCGGCGCCCGCCACCCAATCCCTTCACCGGTTGCCCAGGGCGTCTCGCATGCGCCCGAAGAAGCCCTTGCCCTGGGACATCACCTTCTCGCCGCGCAGCTCGGCCAGGCGCCGCAAGAGTTCCCGCTCCTCGTCGCTGAGGGAGGTGGGGATCTCCACCTGCACCTCCACCCGGTGGTCGCCGCGCCCGCCGCCTCGCAGGTGCGGTATCCCGTGGCCGCGCAGCCGGAACACCGTCCCCGACTGGGTACCCGGGGGGATGACCAGCTTCTCCCGGCGCGGCTCCCGGCCGGGCTCGGTCAACACCGGGACCTCCACCTCGGTGCCCAAGGCCGCCTGAGCCATGCCCACGCGGATCTCGCTCACCACGTCGAACCCGTCGCGGCGGAAAACGGGATGCGGCCGGACGCGGATGTCCACGAAGAGGTCGCCGGCCGGGCCGCCCCTCCTGCCCGGCGCACCCTCGCCCGCCACGCGCAGCCGGTTTCCGGTGTCCACGCCGGGCGGGATCCGCACCTTGATCGTCTTCCGACGGCGCACCTGCCCCTCCCCGCGGCATTCGGGGCAGGGGTCGGCGATGATCCGGCCCTCCCCCTGGCACCGGCCGCAAGTGTGGATGCTGACGAACTGGCCGAAGGCCGTGTTCCGCGCCGCCCGCACCTGCCCCGTGCCACCGCAGTGGGGACAGGCGACGGGCAGGCTGCCCGGCGCGGCGCCCGTGCCGCCGCACCGCCCGCAGCGCTCCTCCTTGTGCAGGGAGATCTCCTTCTCCCCGCCGAAGGCGGCCTCTTCGAACGAGATCTCCAGGTCGAGGCGCAGGTCGGCCCCCCGCTCGGGCCCGCGGCGGCGCCCGTCCTGGCGCAGGCCGCTGAAGAAGCTCTCGAAGATGTCGCCAAGGTCGGCGAAGCCGCCCGGACCGAAGCCGAAGTCGCCAAAGCCGAACGGCCCGCCGCCGCTGGCGCCGAAGTCGCCGGGGTCACCGGCCCCCACGCCCGCGTGCCCGAACTGGTCGTAACGCGCCCGCTTCTCGGGGTCCCCAAGGACCTCGTAGGCCTCGTTGATCTCCTTGAACTTTTCGGCCGCGTTCGGATCGTCCTTGTTGGCGTCGGGGTGGTACTGGCGCGCCAGCCGCCGGAAGGCCTTCTTGATCTCCTCCTGGCTGGCGCCCCGCGCCACCCCGAGCACCTCGTAGTAATCCCGCTTGGCGGCCAAGGACTGGCCCCCCCATCACCCGAGAAGACGGCCCGCGCTCACGCCGAGCCGTCCTTCACCTCGTAGTCGGCGTCCACCACGTTCTCCTGCCGGGCCCCCTGCGCCCCCGCGCCCTGAGCGGCGGCACCCGCCTGGGCGTAGACGGCGGAGCTGAGGTCGAAGAGCTTCTGGGTCAGCGCGTCGGTGGCCGCCTTGATAGCCGCCGTGTCATCGCCCTCCAGGGCCTTGCGCACGCCCGCGACGGCATCACGCACCGCCTCCGCCTTGTCCGCGGGCGCCCGGTCCCCAAGGTCTTTGAGGGTCTTCTCCGCATTGTACACCAGGGCGTCCGCGTTGTTCCTGGCCTCCACCTTCTCCTTGCGCTTCCGGTCCTCCTCGGCGTAAGCCTCGGCGTCGCGGACCATGCGCTGGATCTCATCCTCGGTCAGCGTGCCGCGCGCCTGGATGGTGATCTTCTGCTGCCGCCCCGTTCCCAGGTCCTTGGCCGAGACGTGCACGATCCCGTTGACGTCGATGTCGAAGGTGACCTCGATGCGCGGCACGCCGCGGGGCGCCGGCGGGATCCCGTCGAGGATGAAGCGGCCCAGCGTCTTGTTGTCGGCCGCCATGGGCCGCTCGCCCTGCAGCACGTGGATCTCCACCTGCGTCTGGTTGTCGGCCGCCGTCGAGAAGATCTGGCTCTTGGACGTCGGGATGGTAGTGTTGCGCTCGATGATGCGCGTGAAGACGCCGCCCAGGGTCTCGATGCCCAGGGAGAGCGGCGTCACGTCCAGGAGCAGGACGTCCTTCACCTCGCCGGCCAGTACCCCTGCCTGGATGGCCGCCCCCAGGGCCACCACCTCGTCGGGGTTGATCCCCTTGAAGGGCTCCTTCCCGAAGAAACGCTTCACCGCCTCCTGCACGGCCGGGATGCGCGTGGAGCCGCCCACGAGGAGGATCTTGTCGATCTCCTCGGGCCTCTTGCCGGCGTCGGCCAGGGCCTGGCGCGTGGGGCCCATGGTGGCCTCCACCAGGTCGGCGGTCAGCTCCTCGAACTTGGCCCGGGTGAGGGTGACGTCCAGGTGCAGGGGGCCCTCCGGGCCGGCGGTGATGAACGGCAGGTTGATGTTGGTGGTGAGCACGCTCGAGAGCTCGATCTTCGCCTTCTCGGCCGCCTCCTTCAAGCGTTGCAGCGCCATGCGGTCCTTGCGCAGGTCGATGCCGTGCTGGCGGCGGAACTCCTCCGCTACGTAGTCGATGATGCGCTGGTCGAAGTCGTCGCCGCCCAGGTGGTTGTTGCCGCTGGTGGCCTTGACCTCGAACACCCCGTCGCCGAGTTCGAGGATCGAGACGTCGAAGGTGCCGCCGCCCAGGTCGAAGACCAGGATCGTCTGGTCCTGCTCCTTGTCGATGCCGTAGGCCAGGGCCGCCGCCGTCGGCTCGTTGATGATGCGCAGGACCTCCAGCCCGGCGATGCGCCCGGCGTCCTTGGTGGCCTGGCGCTGAGCGTCGGTGAAGTAGGCCGGAACCGTGATGACCGCCTTCTCCACCTTCTCGCCCAGATAGGCCTCGGCGTCGGCCTTCAGCTTCTGCAGGATCATGGCCGATATCTCGGGGGGCGAATAATCCCTATCGCGGATCTTCACCCGGACGTCGCCGCCCGGTCCGGGGATCACCTTGTACGGCACCCTGGCCGCCTCGGCGTTCGCCACCTCCTCATAACGCCGCCCCATGAAGCGCTTGATCGAGAAAACCGTATTCTCCGGGTTGGTAATGGCCTGCCGCTTGGCCACCTGGCCGACCAGGCGCTCGCCGTCCTTCGTGAAACCGACCACGGACGGGGTCAGGCGGCTCCCTTCGGCGTTGGCGATCACCACCGGCTCGCCGCCCTCCATCACGGCGACGACAGAGTTGGTGGTACCCAGGTCGATCCCGATCACCTTCGCCATCTCATTCCCCTCCTCCAGAACAGTCCTCCGGCGCACTCACCGTGTCCCCCGCCGCCTCCGCTGCGGGGAGCGCCACCGCCACCTTGACCAGGGCGGGGCGCAGCACGTGGCCTTTGAAAATGTACCCTCTCTGGAACTCCTCCACAACCGTGTCCTCGGCATACCCCGGACCGTCCACGCGCATCATGGCCTCGTGCTGGGTGGGGTCGAAGGGCTGCCCCACCGCCGGGATCGGCACCAAGCCCGCTCGCTCCAACACGGCGTGGAACTGGCGCAAGGTCAGCTCCAGGCCTTGGCGCAAGGCCTCGCTCCCGCGGGCGCCATCCGCGCCCTGGGAGGAGGCCAAGGCCCTCTCCAGGTTGTCCAGGACGGGCAACAGCTCGCGCAGGAAACCCGCCACGGCCGTCTCCTGCCACCGGGACTGCTCCTGCATCATGCGACGCCGGTAATTGTCAAAGTCGGCTTTCAGCCTCTGGAGCTGGGCGAGGAGCTCCTCGGCGCGGGCCTCCGCCTGCGCCGCGCGGGAGAGGGCCTCTTGCAGAGCCCGCTCCCCGTCTTCCGGCGCCAGCTCCCCCCCTCCCCCCGCAAGCTCGGGCTCCTGGCCAGCACCGACGGTAGTCTCCTGCTCCACCTGACGCTCACCCCCATACGCAGCGCCCAGGGCTTCCGGACAGGCAAGAAGCCTGCCGCACAGCAGGCCCTGCGCACCTCAGCCGGTTCGGAAACCCGGGCTCCTAAGCCAGCCTTTCGGTCAAGATCTCGGTCAGGCCGCGCGTGACCTCTTCCACCAGAGCCCTCACGCGCGCGTAATCCATGCGGGAAGGGCCGAGGACACCGATCCGCCCAACCGGGCGCTCGCACAACCGGTACCCGCCCGACACCAGGCTGCACATCCGGACCGCGTCCAAGCCCAGCTCCTCCCCGATGGCCACCATGACGTCCCCGTCATCCCGGGACCAACCATGCAGGAGCTCATACCCCACCTCGCCCTCCTCCAGGGCGTTGAGGAGGGTCCACACCTTGTCGACGTCGCGGAACTCCGGTTGCTTGAGGAGGTTGGTGGCTCCGCCCAGGTACACCTGGTGCCGGTCAGCGGCCTCGATCTGCTGGCACAGGGTGACCACGGCGCGCGCCAGGACCTCCCTGTACCTGCCGAGATCGCCGAGCATCCCGGAAGCCAGGGCCTCTTCGACGTCGCGCAACGCCCACCCCCGGAAACGCTGGGAAAGGGCCTCAGAGGCCTGGCGCAGCTCGTCTGCCGTGACGCGCTCGTCCAACTCGACCAGCATGTTGCGCGCCAGGCCGTTCTCCGTCACCAGCACCAGGAACGCACGCCCGGGGCGCAGCGGCACGAACTGCATGAAGCGGCACGTGGAACGGGCGAGGTCCGGACCGCTGATCATCACCAGGTAACCGCTCGCCGCCGAGAGCAGGCGGACGGCGTGCTGCAGCAGGGCCGCCGTTTCGTGGGCGTGCTGGGCCAGGGCGGCCCGCAAGCGCACCCGCTCTCCCTCGTCGAGCCGCTCCTCGGAGAGGAGGTAGTCGACGTAGTACCGGTAACCCTTGCTCGACGGCACGCGGCCAGCGGAGGTGTGCGGCTGTTCCAAGTACCCTTCCTCCTCCAGCTCCGCCATCTCGTTGCGGATGGTGGCCGGGCTCACGCCGAGGCCGTACTTGCGCGCGATCGTGCGCGAACCGACAGGTTCGGCCGTGGCTACGTAGTCGTCCACGACGGCGCGCAGGACCATGCGCTTTCTCTCTTCCATGCTGCTTCACCCGGCGGCCCGGCGAGGATTGCAAGGGCGCCGCCGCACTGAATTGGGCCGTTTAGCACTCGAGCGCCAAGAGTGCTAACACCTATACGAAAAATAGCGCGCCGCAGCAAGAGCTGTCAAGCAAATCAAAACACAGCTCAAAGCAAGCGCCGGAACACCTGATTCGCCACCGGCAGGGCGCGCTCGGTGAGCCGCAAGCGGCCCCGGGCGACCTCCAGGAGGCCAAGGGCGGATAGTTCCTCAACCTCCCGGCCGTAGACGCCGAGCAGGTCGCGTCCGAAACGGCGGCGGAAGTCCGCGAGCGCGACGCCCTCCAGGAGGCGTAGGCCCAGGATCACCGTATCGCTCATCTGGCGCCGCTCGTCCAGCACCTCCTCCTCCGCGACGGGGAGGCGTCCGACCGCCAGCTCTGCCGCGTAGACGTCGAGCCTGGCCGTGTTCCGATAACGCCGGCCTGCCAGGTGGGAGTGGGCCCCGGGACCGAGGCCGGCATACTCCTGGTTGCGCCAGTAAAGCTGGTTGTGCCGCGAGCGGAAGCCCGGTCGGGCGAAGTTCGATATCTCGTAATGCTCGTAGCCCGCGCCGGCCAGGATCTCCCGCGCCGCCAAGTACATGTCGGCGACGGCGTCATCGTCCGGAAGACCCCGCTCGCCCCCGGAGAGGCGGCCTTCCCGCGCCCAGCGGCCGAAGGCGGTGCCCTCCTCCACCTGGAGGCTATAGGCGGAGATGTGCTCCGGCTCCAGAGCCAGCGCCTGACGGAGCGTCTCCTCCCACTGGCGCCGCGTCTGCCCCGGGAGTCCATATATGAGGTCAATGCCCACGTTCGCGAACCCGGCACGCCTGGCCTCCCGACAGGCAGCGATGGCGTCCGCCACCGTATGGCCACGGCCGAGGAAGGCGAGCAGGCGGTCATCCCACGCCTGCACACCCAGGCTCAGGCGGTTGCACCCGCCCTCCCGGAGTGCCAGGAGCTTGTCCCGGGTCACCGTTTCCGGGTTGGCCTCAACGGTGAACTCGCCACCGGCCACGAGAGGAAAGGCGTCGCGGAGCACGCCGGCCACCGCCGCCAGGTGTGCCGCGGAGAACACCGTCGGCGTGCCGCCCCCCAGGTACCACGTTAGAGCCGCCCGCCCTGCCACCACCCGCGCCACGAGCCGCGCCTCCACGGCCAGGCCGGCGAGGAAACGCTCCCCCCTGTCCTCCCGGTGGATCTGCGCCGGGAAGTCGCAGTACCGGCAGCGGCGGGGGCAGAAGGGAACGTGGACGTAGATGCCCAGGTCCATCGTCTCAACCGGCCGCGCCGTCCAGCCACTCCAGGGCTACCCCATCGGCAGCCGGTTCCAGCGACCGGTTGCCGGTGACGAGCGTGGCGCCAAGCTGCTGGGCAAGGGCCACGGCGATACAGTCGCCGAATGGAATGGCCCAGCGGGCGCGCAGGCGAGCCGCCGCCAGGGTCAGACCTTCCCCCACGTCGTACCGGACGATGGGCAGATCCCAGATGCGGCCCAACGTCATCTGTGCACTCGTCATGCCCCGCTCCCGCTCCACCACCGCCAGGGCTTCCCCGACGGAGACCACCGAAGCCGCCAACCCCACCTGCTGCCCTTTGGCCTTCTCCACCAACTCGCGCACCCGACTGGCCCCCGCCGCCCCTTCCAGGTAGGCGAGGAGGGCGTATCCGTCCAGGACATACCTGGGAGCGTCAGCGATCAGCGGTCCCACGCGCAACCTCCTCCAGCCGCGCGGCCAGGAACGACCCGACCAGCGACGACCCGCCCCTCAGCATGCCGAAGCTGGCGACGACGGGATCGGAGGAGGCGGGAAGCAACGCCAGCACATCGCCGTAGTCGACGATGTGCACCCGCATCCCCGGGCGTAACCCATACCGCTCGCGCACCTCGGCCGGGATCATCACCGCACCCTTGTCGGAGATGGCCACCGTCGCCATCCCATCACCCCCCATGCGTCCTCGCACCCAACATCTTAGGCGGCAGAGGGGGGCCGGCGTGCCGGTCCACCCGGAGACGGCGGCGGAGCGCTCAGTCCTCGACCTTGAGCACCGCCATGAAGGCTTCCTGGGGGATCTCCACTCGCCCCACCTGCTTCATGCGCTTCTTGCCTTCCTTCTGCTTCTCCAAGAGCTTGCGCTTGCGGGTGACGTCGCCGCCATAGCACTTGGCCAGCACGTCCTTGCGCATGGCGCGGATGGTCTCCCGGGCGATGACGCGCCCCCCGATCGCTGCCTGGACCGGCACCTCGAAGAGCTGGCGGGGGATGATGTCCTTCAGCTTCTCCACCAATCTCCGGCCACGCTGGTAGGCCTTGTCCCGGTGGACGATCACCGAGAGGGCGTCGACCGGTTCCCCGGCCACCAGGACGTCAAGCTTCACCAGGTCCGAGGGCTGGAATCCCTCCCACTGGTAATCGAGGGTGGCATAGCCCCGGCTGCGCGACTTGAGGTGGTCGAAGAAGTCGTACATGATCTCGGCCAACGGCAGGAGGTACTCCAGCCGCACGCGGGAGGGATCGGGGTAGTCCATGTTGAGGAACGTCCCGCGGCGTTCCTGGCAGAGCTCCATCACGGCGCCGATACACTCGACCGGGGTGAGGATGGTGGCGCGCACGAAGGGCTCCTCCAGTTCCGCGATCACACCGCGGTCGGGCAGGTCGGCGGGGTTCTGGATCTCCAGGACCTCGCCGTTGGTCTTCCGCACCCGGTAGGCCACGCTGGGGGCGGTGGCGACGAGGTCCAGGCCATACTCCCGCTCCAACCGCTCCTGCACGATCTCCATGTGCAGGAGGCCGAGGAACCCACAGCGGAAACCGAAGCCGAGGGCAGCGGAGGTCTCGGGCTCGAAGACCAGCGCGGCGTCGTTTAGCTGGAGCTTCTCGAGCGCGTCACGGAGACGCGCGTAGTCGGCGGTGTCCACCGGATACAGGCCGCAGAACACCATGGGCTTGACCGGCCGGTACCCCGGGAGGGGCTCGGCCGCCGGCCGCGCCGCCTCGGTCACCGTATCGCCGACGCGGCAGTCGCGCACGTCCTTCATGCCCGCGGCGACAAAACCCACCTCGCCGGCCGAGAGGACGGCAACCGCCTCCATCTTCGGCCGGAACACGCCCACTTCGGTGACGTCGAACTCCCGGCCCGTGGCCATGAGGCGGATGCGCATCCCCGGCGCCAGGCAGCCGTCCATGACGCGCACGTAGGCGATCACGCCCTTGTAGGGGTCGAAGTGGGAGTCGAAGACGAGGGCGCGCAGGGGGCGCTCCGGATCGCCCTGCGGCGGGGGCACCCGGGCCACAATCGCCTCGAGAATGGCATCGATCCCGACCCCCTCCTTCGCCGAGGCTGGGATGGCCTCCTCGGGATCCAGGCCGATCTCGGCCAATTGGCCCCTCACCCGCTCCACATCCGCATTGGGCAGGTCGATCTTATTGATGACCGGCACGATTTCCAGGTCGTGCTCCAGGGCGAGGTAGAGGTTGGCGAGCGTCTGCGCCTCCACCCCTTGGGAGGCGTCGATGACCAGGAGCGCCCCCTCGCAAGCCGCCAGGGCACGGGACACCTCGTAGGCGAAGTCCACGTGCCCCGGCGTGTCGATGAGGTTCAGCACGTACTCCCGCCCATCCCGCGCCTGGTATCGCATACGCACCGCCTGGGCCTTGATGGTGATGCCGCGCTCGCGCTCGAGGTCCATCTGGTCCAGCACCTGGTCCTGCATCTCCCGCGGCGCGATGGTGCCGGTCTTCTCAAGCAGGCGGTCGGCCAGGGTGGACTTGCCGTGGTCGATGTGCGCGATGATGCAGAAGTTGCGGATGTTCTCCCGGGCCATGGCTGAGTGCATTATACCACGGGCGCGGTGCCGGACCACCGCGGTGCCGCTGGCGCGCAGGCGTCAGATCTTCCAGTAGCGCCAGTAGCTGGGCCAGCCATAAACGTACCACCCGTCGCTCTCGTACTGCCACGGCCCGAAGGTGCGGTAGGCGCTGGCGAGGGTCGCCGCCCTGACGCCCTGATAGTGGCCCTGCTGGACCTCCCTGCCGCGCTTGTCCAGCCAGACCATCGTCGTCCCCGTCTTCGGGAAGCCGGTCAACTCGCCGAAGGCGCCCTTTTCCCCGCTCGTCCCGAACATCGCTCGCCCTCCCTACCGAGGCTTGTCACGCTTGCACGATATGCGACATGCCACGGGGATGTTAACGGACGGGGGCCAGGGGGGCACCCGCCTCGCGGATGGCCTCGGCCACGGCGCGCGCCACCAGCCGCGCCGCCCGCAGCTCCTCGGCCATGGTGTTCCCAGGGCCGCCGATCTCCACGAGGATGGCCCTGTCCGACAGATGCTGGTTGAACCGGCCGTTCCGGACGTACGTCCAGGGATCGGCGCCGTAGCCGGCCATCTGGCGCACGAACTGCGGGTACCGCCGCACCGGCGCACCGGGCGCCCCAGAGGGAAGGGTGTCGGGGGTGACGAGGCGGTCGGCCGCCCGCGCCACCATGCTTGCGAAGGCCTGGTTGCGCCGCCAGTGGGGGTTGGGGAGGTGGTCGTTGCCCATCCCCACCACCAGCATTACGCGCGCCACCGGCTTGCCGCCGACGACCGTGGTCGTCGACTCCCGGGGCGCGGAGTCACGGTGGACGTCGATCAGCACGCGGGCCGTCGGGTACCGAGCCATGGCCTCCCTCACCCCCCTCTCCGATTCCATGTAGGCGCCGGTGAGGCCGTTCCGGTCGAAGAGATCGCGCAGGTGGAGAACTGGGATGCCAAAGCCCTCCTGGAGGGTGCGGGCCAGCTCCTCGGCCACCCGCACCATGTTCCGGTTCACGTCCTCGCTGTACGGGCTGCCACCGGGAGCGGCCCCGGCCGCCACCAGTTCCGGCTCAAATGACTCGTGGGCATGGGTCTGGTAGACGATCACGAGCGGGGCCCCCACCGCCGCCAGCGGGCGCGATGGCGCCCCTCGGCAGCGGCTGAGGGGATGACGGGGAAGTCCGCCACCGCAGCCGTGGGCGCGGCGTCCACCCCCTCGCGGGCCAGGGCCAAGGCCGGCAGCTCCGCTTCCAGCCACATCAGCGGCTGGCCGGGACGGAACCCCGTCGCCAACCGGAGAAACCAGGCCCAGATGTCCCGGCGTTCAAACGGCCAGAGCTGGCCAGGCTGGTACACGTCGACAAGGGGCAGCCCCAGCCGTAACACGGCCTCGAAGAAGCGCCCCCCCAGCCTGCCCGCCCATCCTCCCGCCTCCTCCCCACCGGGCGCCTCCCCGGGAGCCCACGCCGGGAGGGCGGTCTCCGGCGCCGGGGCGGCGCCGGGCTTCGCGATCACGAGGGCAAGGGAGATCGCCAGCAGGAACAGATAGGCGGCCAGGATCCGGAGCGGCCAGCGGCGCGGCAAGAGTCGCACGGCATGCCTCCAGGAAAGATGAGTCCCGGGAGAAATCTATTCCCGGGACGGAGGGGATATGCGCGGGACCAGGCCGCCCGGCAGGGCAGGGGCGAGGACCGGTCAACGCAGTTCCGTGGGGACGAAGGCGTCGATGATCCCGATGACCACGGAAGCCAAGAGCGCTCCGACGACGGACACGCGCATGGTGGGGACGATGAACTGGGCCCCGTAGATGACCGCCGCTCCCACCAGGAAACCCACCAGCCCACGGGCGTAAGGGGAGACGTTCTTCCCGAAGACGGCTTCCACCGCGTATCCGAGGACGGCGATCACGATGGCAGCCAGGAGGGCGTTGACGAAACCGGCGATCTGGAAACCCGGCAGGAGGAAGCTCAGGAAAAGCAGGACCAGCGCGGCCACGACGAACCGCACGATGAACCCGAGCATGGACCGATCACCCCCTCTGCATGCTCGGAAATAACCTGTCCGGTTCCCGGAAAGCGTATGCACTCATTCTTGTTTCTGCCCAAGAGCTTCTGCTAGAATAGCAACCCGGAGGTGAACATAGTGGCGAACACGCGCTCGGCCGAGAAGAGGATCCGCCAGACCAAGCGGCGCACCTTGCGGAATAAGATGGTGAAGTCGCGCGTCCGGACAGCTATCCGGCGCTTCCGGGAAGCGCTGACGACCGGCGACCGGGAGGCCGTCATGGCCGCCTTCGCCCGCGCGTCGCGCGAGCTGGACAAGGCGGCGCTCAAGGGCATCATTCATAAGAACGCGGCCAACCGCCGCAAGTCGCGCCTGTCCCAGGCCATCGCCCGCGCCGCCGCCCAGGCTTGAAGCCCTGAGCCCCTACCTGGGTCCGCCCATGGCGAGTTTGACGCACAGCGCCGCCAGCGCCAACCCTGGTTGCTGGCTGCCGTTTTTTATGGCCAGATCGGCCTCGAGCAGCGCCTGGAAAGCCGCCGGGACCGCCTGCCCGATGGCGGCCCCGTGCCGCAGGAGGCGGCGCACCGCCCAGGGTTTCTGGCTCAGCAGCCGGCTCACCTCGTCCGGTGAATGCCCCGCCGCCGCCAGTTCAGCGGCATAGCAGGCCAGGCGCACGTGGCGCGCCAGCAGGCCGAGCACGCTCAGGGGGGGCTCGCCCCGGGCCAGGGCTTCCTCCAGCAGCATGAGGGCGCGGCCCGCATCCCGATCCGTCACCGCGTCCAGGATCTCGAAGATGCTCTCCTCCCGGCTCTTCGGCACCACCGCCAGCACGTCCTCCGGCGTGATCGCAGTGCGTTCACCCGTGTAACAGGCGAGCTTCTCCAGCTCACCGCGGATGAGGATCCGGTCCTCCTGGCAGCGCTCCACCAGCCGCGACGCGGCGGCCGGGGCCAGCCGCTTCCCCAGCCGCTCCGCCTCGCGCACCGCCCACGCCTGCAACCCGTCC
>JBBITQ010000018.1:11543-12116 GCA_037440685.1 Clostridiales bacterium | reverse complement strand
CGCGCTCCTGGTGGGGCTCTACGCCGATGGGGCGGGCGGGCCGCGCTTGGTCTACGTGGGGCGGGTGGGCAGCGGCCTCACAGAAAGCGAACGCCTGCGCCTGATGGACGCGCTCCCGGAGTTCCATGCCGCCGCGCCGCCCTTCGCCAACCCCCCGCGCCACCCGGGCTGGGAGGTCCGGTGGGTGCAGCCGGCGCTCACCGTCACCGTAGCGTTCTCCGAGTGGACCGAGGACTTGAAGCTGCGCGCCCCCTCGCTGGTGGGCTGGAGCCGCGTGCCGCCCGAGGAGTGCCGCCTTTGAGGACGGCGCGGCGCGTCCTGGTGGATGGGCGCGTCCTGGAGCTGAGCAACCTGGAGAAGCCCCTGTGGCCGGAGGACGGGATAACGAAGGCCGGCTACATCGCCTACCTCCGGGCCGCCGGCCCGTACATGCTGGTGCACCTCCGGAACCGGCCCCTGGTGGTGACCCGCTTCCCGGACGGCATTCACGGCGAGGGCTTCTACCAGAAAGACTGCCCGGACCACGCCCCGGAGTGGGTCACCACCGCGCCGTACTGGTCCAAGGACAGCCGG
>JBBITQ010000018.1:0-11521 GCA_037440685.1 Clostridiales bacterium | reverse complement strand
CGTGGTCTGCCAGGACCTCCCCACCCTCATCTGGCTCGGGAACCTGGCCTGCCTGGAGTTCCACCCCTGGCCCGTGCACGCCCCGCGACCGGACCGGCCGGACCTGGCCGTCTTCGACATCGACCCGGCGGAGCCCCTTGGTTTCGACGAGGCGCGGGAGGCGGCGTTCCTGGTGCGCGCGGCCCTGGACGCGCTGGGTCTGGCGGGCTGGCCCAAGACGTCAGGGGCCACGGGGATCCACGTCTGCGTACCCATCGAGCCCCGCTACCCCTTCCCGCAGGTGGCCGCGTTCGTGCGCGCCGTGGCGGGACTGCTGCTGAGGCGGTATCCGGCCCTTCTCACCTTGGAACGGACGGTCGCCAAGCGGACGGGGCGGGTGTACATAGACTACCTTCAGAACGGCCAGGGGAAGACGATCGTGGGCGCCTACAGCCCGCGCCCCCTGCCCGGAGCGCCGGTCTCGTGCCCGGTGACGTGGGAGGAGCTGGAGTCCTGCCGGCCGGAGGCGTTCCACCTGCGCTCGGTGCCGGGGCGCCTTCAGGCCACTGGCGACCCGATGGCCGCCATGTTGCGATGCCGCCAGCCCCTCGACGCCGCCCTGCGTGCCCTAGGTCTGGCGTGACACGGCTCAGGCTTCCGCCCCAGGCGCTTCCGCCGCCAGGGCGGCCGCGATGTCGGCGCCGCGCGACGTCCCGATGCGGTCGGCTCCGGCGGCGAGGAAGAGGCGCGCCTCCGCCAGGGTGCGGATGCCCCCGGCTGCCTTGACGCCCAGGCGGTCGCCCACGGCCGCCCGCAGGGTTTGCACCGCCGCGACGGTGGCCCCTGCCGTGCCGAAGCCGGTGGAGGTCTTGACGAACCGCGCCCCGGCCGCCTCCGCCAGTCGGCAGGCGCGCACCATCTCCTCCGGCGTCAGGAGCGCGCATTCCAGGATCACCTTGACCGGGATCCCGGCCGCCCGCACCACCGCCCGGATGTCATCCGCCACGGCGCGGTCCTCCCCCTCCTTGAACCGGCCGATGTTCATCACCATGTCGATCTCGTGCGCCCCGTCTGCAGCCGCCGCGGCCGCTTCCCGGGCCTTGACGTCGCTGCGGTTGGCCCCGAGGGGGAAGCCGCACACCGTCACCAGCCGCACGCCGCTCCGGGCGAGCTCCGCGGCGGCGCGGGCGACGTAGGCGGGGTGCACGCACACGCCCCCGAGCCCCCAGCGCACGGCCTCCGCGCACAGGCGCGCCACGGCCCGTTCCCCGGCGTCCGGACGGAGGTCGGTGTGCTCGATGGTATTCAAGATGGCATCCGGCCGCAAGTCCCACGCGCCTGTCACGCCTGGACTCCTCCGGCGGCGCGCCCGGGGACGGCGACGGATACCAGTTCCGTGACCGCTGCCAGGCGCCTGGAAAGGTGAGGATGGCTAGAGACCACCTCGGCCAGCCACACCCAGAAGCCGCGTTCGGTCGCGGCCTGTTCCCGGAAGGCAGTGGCGTTCACCTGGCGGCACAACCGCTTGCCGGCCGCCAGGATGAGGAGGCCCCCCACGGCGCCGTCGGGGCGGCAGTAGGCGGCGAAGCGGTCGCAGGTGTGTTCGCAGGCCCGGGAGTAGGCCGAGCCGAGGAAGGGTATCAGCGAGGACGGGGCGAGGAGCGGTTGCCAGACCAGGTGGCGGCGCTTCACGTGCGCCAGTTCGTGGGCGAGCACGAAGGCCAGCTCTGCCTCGCCCTTCTCGTAGGCCAGCTCCAGCACGTCGGAGTAGATGACGATGAAGTCCCTTTTGAGGAACCGGGTGGCGAAGGCGTTCAGCAGGCCGCCGGCCTGGAGGACGTAGACGGCGGGCACGGGCGCGATCCCCATCTGCGCGGCGATCTCGCGGGCCAGGCGGTCGACCTCCGGGAACTGCTCGGGGGAGACGCGCACGCCGTTCCCCCGCACCGCGCCGATGAAGAGCCCGTGAAGGACGAGGCCGACGGCAGCCGCGCCCACCAGGTACGCGACCCCCACGACCGAGATGACGAGTGCGAGGTAGATGGCCAGGCTGACGGCCAGGGAGATGGCGAAGTACACCCTTTCCTTCGGGTTGACCAGGTGGTCCACTGCTCATCGCCTCCTTGGGTCCATCTGCGCCACCGGGCGCGCCGGAGCGCGCTCAGGTGGCATCGATTCGCCATCAACATATGTCTCCCCTGCCGGTGGTGCCTCCGGCGCCGCCAGGTGCTGAAGCGGTGGCGCGGGTTCATATGTATTCGGGGAGCGCCGGGGGAGGGGGCGGCGGGCATGATGAACCTCATCTGGATGGCGCTCCTGGAGATCGGCGTCCTCGTCGCGGTGGCAGGGGGACGGGCCGATACCGTCACCGAGACGGCGATGACCGCGGCCGAGCAGGCGGTGGAGACGGTGTTGGGCCTCCTCGGCATCATGGTGCTGTGGTTGAGCCTCTCCCGGATGGCGGAAGACGCCGGCCTGGTGCGGGCGCTGGCGCGCCTGGTCCGCCCCCTTCTCAGCCGGTTGTTCCCGGGCGTGCCCCGCGACCACCCGGCCCTCGGCTCCATCGCCCTCAACGTGAGCGCCAATCTGCTCGGGCTCGGGTCCGCCGCGACACCCTTCGGCCTGCGCGCCATGCAGCAGCTCCAGGAGCTCAACCCCCGCAAGGACACGGCCTCGGACGCCATGATCACCTTCCTCGTGCTCAACACCTCGGGCATCACCCTGCTTCCGACGGTCGTCGTAGGCATCCGAGCCCAGTATGGCTCTGCCAACCCGGCGGAGATCATGGGCACCACCCTGGCGGCCACCCTCTGCGCGACGGCGGCGGGGCTGCTCCTGGATTACGCGTTGCGGCGGGGTGGCTCGGACGGCGCCTCCGCCCCTCCGGGGGCGCTCCGCGGCCGGTCGCGCGGCCGCCTGCCCCGGAGGGCCGGGGCCCCGGAGGCGGGGCGGCGTTGATCGACCTCCTCGCTCGCTACGCCATCCCCTTCATCCTCCTCTTCGTCCCCCTCTACGCCCTCTACAGGAAGGTCGACATCTATGCGGCCTTCAAGGACGGCTCGCGGGAGGCGCTCCTCCTCTGCGCCCAGATCCTGCCGTACGTTGTCGCCATCTTCGTCGCCATCGGGGTCTTCCGCGCCTCGGGCGCCCTGGACCTGTGCGCTGGTCTGTTGCGGCCCATCCTCGGCGCTGCCGGCCTTCCTGTCGAGGTGCTGCCCCTTGCCATCGTGCGGCCGCTGTCGGGGAACGGGGCACTGGCCATCATGACCGACCTCGTGCGGCAATGGGGGCCGGATTCCTTCATCGGGCGGCTGGCCACCACCATGCAGGGGAGCACCGACACCACCTTCTACGTGATGAGCCTTTACTTCGGATCCGTGGGCATCCTGAAGACGCGGCACGCGGTCGCGGTGGGCCTGGTGTCCGACGTGGTCGGATTTGTCGCCTCGGCCCTGGCGGTGAAGATCGCGTTCGGGTATTAGGGGCGGCCGGCACGGCCGTGTGGTACAATGCTCCCCGATGCCTGCCTGCCGAGGAGGGATGGATCTTGTCGTTCGAGCAGAAGCTAGTCGAGCTGGGCATCGCGCTCCCCGCGGCGCCCCGGCCGGTAGCCGCCTATGTGCCGGCGGTCTGGTGCGGCAACCTCCTCTTCACCTCGGGCCAGATAGCGCTGCGGGACGGGGAGGTGGCCTACCGGGGGAAGGTGGGACGTGAGCTGAGCGAGGAGGAGGGCTATGCCGCCGCGCGCCTCTGCGCCCTCAACTGCCTCGCGGTGGCGCGGGGAGCGCTCGGGTCGCTGGACCTGGTGCGCCGGGTCGTCAAGGTGGTGGGCTACGTCAACAGCGCGCCTGGCTTCACCGGCCAGCCGCGGGTGCTGAACGGCGCCTCGGAGCTCCTGGCCGCGGTGTTTGGACCCGCCGGGCAGCACGCGCGGGCGGCGGTGGGGGTTGCGGAGCTGCCGCTGGACTCCGCCGTCGAGGTCGAGATGGTGTTCGAGGTCGCCGGGTAAGGCGGGGTGGCATTGGGGGAGAGGCTGCAGCGCCTCCTGGCGCGGGCCGGGGTGGCGTCGCGCCGGCGGGCAGAGGAACTCATCCGGGCTGGGCGCGTCACGGTGAACGGTCAGGCTGTGCGGGAGCCGGGCTTCGCTGTCGACGCCGCGCGGGACCGCGTGTGCGTGGACGGGCGCCCCCTGCGCCCGGAGCCCCTGACGTACATCCTCCTGCACAAGCCGGTGGGGTACGTGACCACCGTCCGCGATCCGCAGGGACGGCCCACCGTCCTCGACCTGGTGGGGCCGCAGGGCGCGCGGCTCTGCCCGGTGGGTCGGCTGGACTTCGACTCCCGTGGCCTCGTCATCCTCACCAACGACGGGGAACTCACCCACGCGCTGACCCACCCCAGCCATGAGGCTGAGAAGGTCTACCGGGTGCTGGTGCGCGGCCGGCCCGCACCGGCGGTCCTGAAACGGCTGGCCCAGGGCGTGCGCCTCTCGGACGGCCTGACGGCTCCGGCGCGCGTCCGCGAGGTGGGCCGCAGCGGGGGTGACACCTGGCTCGAGATCGCCATCCACGAGGGGCGGTACCGGCAAGTGCGCCGGATGCTCGCCGCCCTGGGCCATGAAGTCCGGGAACTGGTCCGCGTGGGCATGGCCGGCCTCTCCCTGGGCCGGCTGGCCCCGGGCCGCTGGCGCCGCCTCACCCCCGCCGAGGTGGCGCTGCTGTACCGGCAGGTGGGGCTCCCGCCCCGGGGAACGCTCCACAGGCCGGAGATCCCGGCCGATGTTTATAATGGCGTTTCCAGACGGCCAACAATAAGGCGGGGGGAAGGCCGTGCACTCCGTGGTCTGCATCAAACAGGTCCCGGACACCACCGAGGTGCGAATCGACCCGCGGACGAACACCCTGGTGCGGGAGGGCGTGCCGGCGATCGTCAACCCGGACGACCTCCACGCGCTGGAGGCCGCCCTGCGGGTCCGGGAGGAGCACGGCGGGCGCGTCACCGTCATCAGCATGGGCCCGCCCCAGGCGGAGAAGGCCCTCCGGCGCGCCCTGGCCCTCGGCGCTGACCGGGCGGTGCTCCTGAGCGACCGCGCCTTCGCCGCCGCCGACACCTTCGCCACGACCCACGTCCTGGCTCTGGCCGTGCGCCGGATCGCCGTCTCGCACCCGGTGGACCTGGTGTGGTGCGGGAGACAGGCCTTGGACGGCGACACGGGGCAGGTGGGGCCGGGTCTGGCGCGGCGCCTCAGCATCCCGCTGCTCGGCTATGTCACCTCCATCAGGACGGTTGACCCCGTCGCCCGGCGCATCGTGGTGGAGCGGCGGCTCGAGGAGGCGCGGGAGGTCCTCGAGGCTCCGCTGCCGGCGCTGGTCACGGTGGACGGGGCCATCAACGAGGTCCGTTACGCCTCCCTGCCCGCGATGCTGCGGGCGCTGGAAGAGCGGATCGCCGTCTGGGGCGTGGCCGAGCTGGGCGCCGACCCCGAGGACGTTGGCCTCCGGGGCTCGCCGACGAAAGTGGTGCGCAGCTTCGTCCCTTCCCCCCGCCGCGGCCGGGTGCAGCTCATCCCCGGCGGCGCGGCCGACCCGCGCCAAGCGGCGGCGCTCCTGGCGGACAAGCTGATCGAGATCGGGGCGGTCCGCGCCCGCGCAGCTGATACCCCGCTCCCGGACGGGCGCCCCGCGGGGGAGGTGGAGCGCGGTGCCCCGGGACGTTGATCCGCGGGACTATCAGGGCGTTTGGGTATACGTGGAACAGGACGGGGGGCACCCCGCGCCCGTCTCGTGGGAGCTGATGGGAGCCGGCCGGCGCCTGGCCGACGAACTGGGCGTGCAGCTGGCCGCCGTGGTGCTGGGCTCGGGCGTGGCCACGCTGGCCGAGGAGTGCTTCGCCTACGGTGCCGACCGCGTCTACCTGGTGGACGCCCCCGTCCTGGCCGACTATCGCGTGGAGGCCTACAGCCGCGTCCTCGCCCGCCTGATCTCGGTGTACCGGCCAGAGATCGTCCTCATGGGGGCCACTCGCGTCGGCCGTGAGCTATCGGGTGCCGTAGCCACCGCGGTCGCCGCCGGCCTCACTGCCGACACCACGGAACTGGGCATCGACCCCCAGACCCGGCTCTTGCAGGCCACGCGCCCCACCTTCGGCGGGAAGCAGCTCGCCACCATCGTGTGCGAGCGCTGGCGGCCCCAGATGGCCACCGTGCGGCCGCGCGTCCTGCCCATGCCGGAACGGCGGCACGGCCGGTCGGGACCGGTGATACGGGAGGAGGCCGGCCTGAGGGAGGCAGACGTGGCGACACGGGTGCTAGAGCGGGTGCGGGAGGCCGACCGGGCGGCGGACCTGGAACGGGCCGAGGTGATCGTGGCGGGCGGGCGCGGGTTGCGCGAGGCGCGAAACTTCGCGCTCCTCCGCGAGCTGGCCGAGGTTCTGGGCGGCGTGGTCGCGGGCTCCCGCGCGGCCGTCGACGCCGGGTGGATCGGCCGCGAGTGCCAGGTGCCTGGCACTCGCCAGGTGGGCCAGACGGGGAAGACGGTGCGGCCGCGGCTCTACTTCGCGGTGGGGATCTCCGGCGCCATCCAGCACGTGGTAGGCATGGAGCACGCCGCCGTGGTGGTGGCCATCAACCGCGACCCGGGGGCGCCCATCTTCCAGGTGGCGGACTACGGCATCGTGGGCGACCTGTTCCAGGTCGTCCCGGCGCTCACCGCGGAATTCCGCCAGCGCCTGCGTGCCGCCCCGCTGACGGCCGCACGGGTGACGCGCGCGGCCGACCCCGCCCCGTCGGGCGAGGAGCGGGCGCCGAGAGGGGGCGATGGGAGATGAGCCATCGGGAGGAGGTCGTGGTGGTGGGGGCGGGGCTGAGCGGGCTGGCTGCCGCCTACACCCTGGCGCGCGCCGGACTCAGCCCCCTGGTGATCGAGCGGGGCGACTACCCCGGGGCCAAGAACCTCATGGGGGGCGTCCTCTACCACCGCCCCACGGAGGAGGTGTTCCCCGGCTTCGCCGCTGCAGCGCCCCTGGAACGCCGCGTTGTCCGGCAGAGCCTCTGGCTCATGACCCCCGACTCCGCCGTGGCGGTGGCCTACGGCGGCCGCGGTTGGGCCGAGGAGCCCAACGCCTACACCGTCCTGCGCGCCCGTTTCGACCAGTGGCTGGCCGGACGCTGCGAGGCGGCCGGGGTGCGGATCCTGAACGAGACGGCGGTCACGGACCTGATCGTGGAGGGCGGCCGCGTGTGCGGCGTCCGCACCTCCAGGCCGGATGGCGACATCCGGGCCGACATTGTCATCGTCGCCCAGGGGGTCAACCGCCTGCTCACCGAGCGCGCTGGGCTCGCGCCGCCCCTGGACCCGCGGGAGGTCGCGGTGGCCGTCAAGGAGGTCATCGCCCTGCCGCGGGAGAAGATCGAGGACCGGTTCAACCTGGAACCCGGGGAGGGAGCCACCATCGAGATGCTGGGGGCGGCGACCCGCGGCATCGTAGGGGCCGGTTTCCTGTACACCAACCAGGATTCCATCTCCATCGGGGTGGGGGCGATGATCCACCAACTGGTGGAGGCGAAGCTCAACCCCAACGACCTCTTGGAGGGCCTGAAGTCGCACCCTATGGTGCGTCCCCTGATCGCCGGGGGGCAGAGCCGCGAGTACTCTGCCCACATGATCCCGGAGGGGGGGTACCGGTCGGTGCCGCGGCTCTGCGGCGACGGCGTGCTGGTGGTGGGGGACGCCGCCATGCTCTGCAACGGCCTGCACCGCGAGGGTTCCAACCTGGCCATGATCTCTGGCAAGCTGGCGGCTGAGACGGTCCTCGAGTGCCGGGAGCACGGGGATTACTCGGCGGCGGCCCTGGAACGCTACCGCCGGAAGCTGGAGGACTCCTTCGTCCTCCAGGACCTGCGCAAGTACGAGAACGCCAACGAGTTCTTCGATCACCACCCGGAGTTCTTCACGGTCTACCCGGAGTTGCTGAACCGGGCAGCGCATGCCTTCGGCACGGTGGACATGGTGCCGAAGCGCGAGAAGCAGGCCGAGATCTGGCGGCTGATCCGCGAGAGGCGCAGCCTCTGGCAGGTGGCGGCCGACCTCTACCTGGCGTGGAGGGCGCTGGGATGAGCCGGAACGGTAGGCCCGAGACGGCGGTGGAGGACCGGCGCCCGGACCCGGGGCTGGCCGGCGCGCTGCCCGAGACGAAGCGGCGCATCGAGGCCAAGCTCTTCCTCAACCGCTTCCAGGTGGACGGGTCCTCGCACCTCGCCATCATCGACCAGGAGACGTGCCGCCGCTGCCCGGAGAAGTGGTGCAACTACTTCTGCCCCGCGGGCGTCTACGAGTTCGACGCCGCGTCCGGCGTCAACCTGGTCTCGTACGAAGGGTGCGTGGAATGCGGGACGTGCCGTATCGGCTGCCCGTACCGCAACATCGACTGGCGGTACCCACGCGGGGGATACGGCATCCAGCACCGTTTCGGCTGAACGCCAAGAGGCTGCGGCAGGTCCGCAGCCTCTCTCGCCTTCCCGCGGTCCTTTCGGCGTCTTCCGCGCACTCAGCGCGGGGTGATGGACTTCAAGAGGTGCTCGTCGATCTCGGCGTCGTCCTCGTGGATGGCTATGGCGTCGGTGGGGCAGGACTCCACAGCCTCTTCGACCTCGGCCTGCAGTTCGGCGGGAAACGGATCGACGATTACGTAGGAGAGTCCGTCGTCGCCCAAGGAGAACACCTGCGGGCAGATGGACTCGCAGATGGCGTCACCAATGCAGAGGTCATGGTCGACAGTAGCTCGCATCCCGATTCCTCCCCTGAGTTGTGCTGGGTGCTCGATGCTAGGCGTATTCTATACCAACGGGGACAGCTAATCAAGGGAAAGCGGGGGAGGCAGGAAAAGCGCCGGGAGGGGCGAATGAAGAGGCCGAGGGGTGGGCGAGTTGCCGCTCTTACGGGAGAGCATCCTGAGCAAAGGCCGGTCCGCGGTGGCGGCCATGCCCGACGAGTTCCCCGGCCTGGCACCGGCATGGGAGGAGACGGCCGTCCTCCTGGTGGGGTCTGGTGCCACCGAGTTCGCCGACGACCACTCCGGGGTCGACCTGCTCGTGCTCTGCCCGCCGGGGCGAGGGGCAGAGGTGGCCGCGGCCCTGGGGATGGCGGCCCCCGGGGAGGAGGGCAGCGGAGGACAGGCGTGCGCCGCCGGCGTCCGCTGCAAGATCGCCCTATGGGAGAGGGAGGCCTTCCGGAAGCTCCTGGAGGCCTCTGATGACTCCGCCCTGTACGCCCTGCGTCATTGCCAGGTGCTGCACGATCCCGCAGGCGCCGCTGGTCCCCTGCAGATGGCGGCGGCCCACGTCCCGCCCGCCGTCTGGCGCGCGAAGGCCCTTGCCCGCTACCGTCTTTTCCGGCAGCGCAAGGCCTCGCTGGCCTGGGCGCTGCGCCGCGGGCAGCCGTTCGTCTGTCTGGACAACGTCACGCAACTGCTCGGCCACTGCCTGAGTATGTGCTATTATCTTGAGGGGGAGCCCCCGGCCAACCGGAAGTGGCTCTTCCGGGGTGCCATGCGCACCAGGCTGGGGCGGGAACTGCGGCCGCTCATCCTGGAATTCCTGTCATCCCTGGGCGACATCGCGGTGCTGGGAGGGAGCTTCTCCCCCCGGCACAACAGGCTTTACGGCATCCTCACCCGCATCCAGGACGCGGTGGAGGGGGCATTGCGCGCCCAGGGCTGGATGTAGACGACGGGGAGGTCTTTGATGCGACTTTTCACCTATGGCACGCTCACCAGCAAGCACCGCCTCGAGGAACTCACGGGGCGCGTCATGGCTGATCCCCAGCCGGCGGAACTGCGCGGGTACCGGCTGTATCACGCGCCGCCGCTCGACTACCCGCTGATCCTTCCCGATCCCGACGCCGTGATACACGGCCTCCTTTGGGAGATAAAAGAGGACGAGTTGGCCATCCTCGATCACTACGAGGGGTGCGACGAGGACCCGCCGCAGTACTTTCGCCAATGGGTCGAGGTGCTGGTGAACGGCGAAAGGGTGCGGGCGCAGGTCTACGTGGGCAACCCCTTGGCGTGGCCGGTCAACAGGCTGCGTCCCGAGTAGCCCGCGGGCGCGCGGGAGGGTGAGTCTAGAGGCTCGCGGCCCGTGCATAAGGTGGAGGGGATGTGCGCACAGCCCTGACGCCGGGGTGAAGAGCGATGGATCCCCTTCTCCGCATGGCCGGCCGGGTCGAGAGGTTCCTGGGCCGCGTGGCCGTGTTGTGCGTGCTGGCGCTTCTGGCAAGCCAGGCCCTGCTGGCCGGCGGGTTGGCGCCGTGGTTGCTGCGCGCCGACGACCCGCTGGAGGGAGCGCCGCGCGCGATCCCTGCGTGGGGGAGGAGCGCCGGCGGGGCGCTGACGCTTGCCGCTGAGGGTTGCGACGGGCGCGCCTATGTGCTGGTCAACGGCAGGCGGGCGGCGTCGTTCGACAGGCCGGCGGTGACCGTCGCCGTATCACGGGGCGACGTGATCGCGGTCGACGCTATCGCCTGTCGCCGGCCCGGCCGGTTCCGCGTGGTCGCCGCCGGTCCCGGCCTGCCGGAACTGCCGGTGGGGCAGGAGTGGACGGCCCGCGGGCGGGTGATCGTCCTGGGCACGGTGGAATGGGGGCGGTGAGCATCGAGCGGCTGATCCTGACATGGGGAGACGTGGAGGCGCTGGTTGACCGCCTGGTGGACGAGATCGCCAGCCCGAGGGAGCTGGACGCCATCCTCTGCATCACGCGGGGCGGGATGATCCCCGCCTGCCTGATCAGCGAGGCGCTGGACATCCGCAACATCATGGTGGCGGCCGTCATGTTCCATGGTATGCCTGGCCAGGCTTCGAAACGGCCGTTCTTCTGGCAGTTCCCCGACGACGAGCTGCTCCGGGGCAAGCGGGTGCTCGTGGTGGACGACATCTGGGGGAACGGCCGCATCGCCATGGCGGTGAAGATCCGCGTCATCGGCGCCGGCGGCCGGCCGGAGGTGGCGGTGCTCCATTACAGGGAGAACGAGTCGGAATTCCCCAACGACCGGCCTGATTACGTGGCCGCGCGCACCGACGCGTGGATCGTCTACCCCTGGGACCACGACCGCGGGGAAACCTAGCGGTCGAAAGATGCGCGATTACGATGGTGCGCAACGCGTTATGGCGATCGCGCGCAGCAGGCATGTGGTATAATTCTACCGGGTTTTGGCACCCGGTTTTATTTTGACTATCGTCTTCCCGCAGTGGGGGGACACGGCTTTTGGGAAATCTGGCGGTACGCGGCATTCGCGGCGCCATCACCGTCGCGGAGAACACCGCTCCGGCGATCGAGGCCGCGGTGCGGGAATTGTTGACGGAGATCAGCGTCCAAAACGACCTAGACCTTGACAACGTGGCATGCGTCTTCTTCACCGCCACTCCGGATCTGAACGCCGCCTTCCCGGCGGCGGCGGCGCGCCGCATGGGCTGGCAGAGGGTGCCGCTTCTGTGCGCCGTCGAGATGGCCGTGCCCGACGCCCTGCCCCGGTGCATCCGGGTGCTGGTG
>JBBITQ010000017.1:10312-12272 GCA_037440685.1 Clostridiales bacterium | reverse complement strand
CCTGGTCGCTCCACTCCAGGTCCTTCTCCGGCGGGGCGGCGAAGAGGATGAAGAGCCGGGCCGTGTCCGCTCCGTACTTGGCGACGATCTCGTTGGGGCTGACGATGTTGCCCCTGGACTTGGACATGGCCGACCCGCCCAGGGTCACCATACCCTGCGTGAGCAGGTTGGTGAACGGCTCGACGAAATCAACGAGCCCGGCGTCGTAGAGCACCTTGGTGAAGAAGCGGGAGTACAGCAAGTGCAGCACCGCATGCTCCACGCCACCAATGTACTGGTCGACCGGCATCCAGTACCCCACCTGCTCCCGGTCGAAGGGACCGGCCGTGCAGCGGGGCGAGGCGAACCGGAGGTAATACCAGGACGAGCACATGAAGGTGTCCATGGTGTCGGTCTCGCGCCGCGCCGGCCCGCCGCAAGCGGGGCACGCCGCGCGCACGAACTCCTCCGACTTCGCCAGCGGCGAGCCGCCTTCGGGGCGGAAGTCGACGTCACGTGGCAGGAGCACCGGCAGTTGGTCCTCGGGGACCGGCACGGTCCCGCACCGGTCGCAGTAGACGATGGGGATCGGCGCGCCCCAGTAGCGCTGGCGCGAGATGAGCCAGTCGCGCAGGCGGTAGTTGACGGAGCGGCGGCCGAAACCTTGCCGGGCGATGTGGTCGATGATCCGCGCCTTGCCCTCGGGGCTGGAGAGCCCGTCGAAGGGACCGGAATTGGCCATCACCCCGTCGTCCTCGTAAGCCTCCGCCATCGTGGCCCCGTCGAGAGGCTCGCCTGCCGGGGGCTGGATGACCACCTTCACCGGCAGCCCGTAGTTGCGGGCGAAGTCGAAGTCACGCTGGTCATGGGCCGGCACCCCCATCACCGCACCGGTGCCGTACTCGAGGAGGACGTAATTGGCCACCCAGATCGGCACCCGGTCGCCGTTCAGCGGGTTGATGGCGTAGGCGCCGGTGGGGATGCCGACCTTCTCCGCCTCGGTGCGCTCGCGCTCGCTGAGGTCAGCCATGCGACGGGCGAACTCCAGCACCTCCCGCTCCTCCGGCCGCCCCGCCACCAGCTCGCGCACCAGGGGATGCTCTGGCGCCAGGACTAGGTACGTGACGCCGTAGACCGTGTCGGCACGGGTGGTGAAGACGGTGATCCGCGCATCGCTGCCCTCGACGGGGAAGTCGATCTCAGCCCCTTCGCGCCGGCCGATCCAGTTCTCCTGCATCACCCGCACCTTCTCCGGCCACCCCTCCAGCAGCCGGAGATCCTCCAAGAGGCGGTCGGCATAGGCTGTGATCCTGAAGAACCACTGCTCCAGCTTCCTCTTCTCCACCGCGCTCTTGCAGCGCCAGCATGCCCCGTCGATCACCTGCTCGTTGGCCAGCACCGTGGCGCAGCTCGGGCACCAGTTGACGGGAGCCAGCTTCTTGTACGCCAGCCCGCGCTTGTACAGGAGGAGGAAGAGCCACTGGGTCCAGCGGTAGTACTCCGGGTGGCAGGTGGCGATCTCCCGCCGCCAGTCGTAGCTCATGCCTAGCGCCTTGAGCTGGGCGCGCATGTTGGCGATGTTGTCATAGGTCCAGTCGGCGGGATGGATGCCGCGCTTGATGGCGGCGTTCTCGGCGGGGAGGCCGAAGGCGTCCCACCCCATCGGGTGGAGGACGTTGTAACCGTTCATCGTGTAAAAGCGGGCGACGACATCACCGATGGTGTAGTTGCGCACGTGTCCCATGTGCAGGTTGCCGGACGGATAGGGGAACATCTCGAGGCAATAGAACTTCGGACGCCCGCGGTCCTCCTCCCGGCGGTAGATATCATCCCGGGCCCAACGTTCCTGCCACCGCTCCTCGACCGACTTGAAATCGTAACGGTTCTCCACCATCCGCTCCCCCATCGCCTCAAACCCTGTGAAAACACCAGCCGCCTGGCGGCCTACCATAGTATATCGTCAAGGAAAGGAAGCCAACAA
>JBBITQ010000017.1:5760-10292 GCA_037440685.1 Clostridiales bacterium | reverse complement strand
CCAGGGGCCATGACGGGAAGAATGATAAGAAAAGGCAGGCTCGCACCCGCCCGCCTCGCTATGAACCATCCGCACGCATCTGCGGAGACCTCATGCTTTTGGTGGAGCCGAGGGGAGTCGAACCCCTGACCTCATCAATGCCATTGATGCGCTCTCCCAACTGAGCTACGGCCCCTTGACACGCACAACGAATTATAACCCGCCGCCCGCCGTGACGCAAGGCACCGGCGGGAACCAGATGTTGCACCGGGACGTCCGCCTTCCCTCGGCCGGACCGCCCGGTCCCGTTCACCAGCCCACGTGCAGCAGGGCACCTTCGAGGCGCGGGGCGTCACCCCACAGGCGCTCGATGTTGTAATACTCGCGATCCTCGTCCAGGAAGACATGGACGACCACGTCGCCGTAGTCCAGGAGCACCCAGCGCCCGCGCTCATACCCTTCCAGGTGCAGGAGACGCTGGCCGGCCAGCTCCAGCCCTTCCCGGACGGCGTCGGCGATGGCGCGCACCTGCAGCGTGGAATGGCCGCTGCAGATGACGAAATAGTCGGCCACCGGCGTCAGGCCGCTGACATCGAACACGACGATGTCCGTGGCCTTTTTCCCGTCGGCGGCCCGGGCCGCCAGCCTGGCCTTCTCCCTGGCCTCCAAATCCCACGTCGTCCCCGTTCCTACATCCCTCCCGCCGCGAGGTCGCGTCCCGCTACCACGACGATGTCCGCGCGGCCTCGCGCGCCATCGCTTGCCGCGAACAGCGGCTGATCCTCGCTCCGCGCCCGGTAGAGCCGGACGGTGTCAGCCCGGCGGCCCAGGGAACGGACCAGGCACCGCGCCGCCTCCGCGTTCCCGGCGCTGTCCCCGGCATACACCACCGCCGTGGCGCGGAAGTCCTGGCGCGGGCCGTTGGCCACGTCCACCACCCGATAACCCTCTTCGCTCAGCGTCTCGGCCACCCTGCGCCCTAGGCCCGCCACTCCCGTCCCGTTCAAGACCCGTACCGCCACCCGCCCGTTCGCCACCCGGTCGATCCCCCGGAGCAGGAGATCCACCTGCGCCTGCAGCCCCTCGGGGTCGGCCTCCTCGCCCAGGTAGCGGTCCCCGGGGCCATATGCCGGAGTGGTGGGCACGATCCCCGTCCGGACCTTCTCCTGTTGCAGCCCGGCCGCGAACCGGGCAAGGCGCAGCATCACCTCAGGCGGCATGTCGGTATCGACGTATTCCTGGATCTCGCGCGCGAGTCGCGGCAGGCGGAGCAAGGTGCCCACCCGCACGCTCTGGTCCAGGACCGCTAGGAGGAGCTTTTGTTGCCGGCGGATGCGGTTGATGTCGCCGTCCTTGCGGTAGCGCACGTATTGCAGGGCCTTGTCCCCGTCCAACCGCTGCCGGCCCGGTTCCAGGTCGATGTAGAGGCCTTGGGTGGGGTCGCTGTACCGCATCCTCTTCTCGACATCCACGGTGACCCCGCCCAGGAGGTCCACCAAGGCCTTGAACCCCCGGAAATCCACCCTGACGTAATAATGTATCGGCGCCCCGAGAAAGGCGCGCGCGGCCTCGAGAGCACGCTCCGGGCCGCCGTAGGCGTGAGCGTGGGTGATCCTGTCGCGGCCGGTCCGGCCCGGGATGTCCACCAGCGTATCGCGCGGTATGGACAGGACGCCCACCTCTCCAGTTATGGGATCGGCGCTCACCACCATGATGGTATCGGAACGCCGGACGGCATCCTCACCCGAGTCCACGCCAAGTACCAGGACGTTGGTCCGCTCGCCCGGGCGCGGTTCGGCCTGTACGCCGCCTCCAAGGCCGCGGGACTCGCTCCGGAAGCCGCCGAGGAAGGCGAACAGGCTGGCGCCGGCGGAGAACCCGAACAGCAAGGCCAGGCCCAGGACGACCAGCACGACCTTCCGCCAGGGCGACTGCCGGTGCCGGCGTTTCCTCGCCGTGTAGGGGATCATCGCCGTCCTCGCCTGTTCTCGCTGCATCCCCTGTCACCGCCATTCCCCTTCAGCCCAGCCCCTCCAGGGCTGCCAGGGTGCGGGGGTCCACGTAACGGCCGCGCTGGCGCAAGCTCTCGACGGTCTGGGCGAGCGCCAGCCGCACCGCCTCGTCCAAACCGCGGGCCACCGCCGCCCTGACCGCCTCCACCCCTGGGAAACTGCGGCCAGGCGCGATGTAGTCCGCCAAGAAGACCACCTTGTCCAGATCCGACATCCCAAGTGCCCCGGTGGTATGGCTGGCGACCGCCCGCAGGACGTCCGGGTCGGTTATCCCGAGCTCTTCCCTGAGCAAAACAGCCCCCACGGGGGCGTGCAAAAGGGCGACCGTCGGCTCCGCCGCCAGGGCGAGAAGGCCATGGCGCCCCGCCACCGCGAGAATCTCCTCTTCGGGCAGTTCGCGCGCGTAATCGTGCAGAAGGCCGGCCAGCCAAGCCTTGCCGGCGTCGACGCCGAAACGGCCAGCCAATTCCTCCGCTACCTGCGCCACTTCCAATACGTGGCGGTACCGCGCCGGACTGAGGCGGCGCCGCATCAGCTCCGCCAGGCGGGCGCGCTCCGCTCCGGTGAGGGAATCGTTCTCGCGCGCCATGTCAGGACTCCACATGATTATAAACCCGCGCCCCGAAACGGCTCAAAGTGAACAGATGGATCAACTGGCATACAGCCCGTGCTTGCGGATGTAGTGCTCCACCGCCTCGGGAACCAGGTACCTGATGGGCATGCCCTCGCGCACCCGCCGGCGCAGGTCGGTGGACGAGATCGCTAGGGCGGGCACCTCCAGGTATTCCACCCGCGTGCGAAGCGATTCGGGAAGGCCAGCCCGTACCGCCTCTAGGCGCTCCGGCGCGTAGCCGGGCCGCGCGGCGGCTACAAAGCGCGCCAGCCGCAGCAGCGACTCCGGATCCTTCCACCTCAGGATCTCCAGGATGGCGTCGGCCCCGGTGATGAAATAGAGTTCGGTCCCCGGGCCGAACTCCGCTTGCAGGGCGCGCAAGGTGTCGATCGCATATGACGGGGCGGGGCGCTCCAGCTCCAGCGCCGACACCTCAAACCACGGGTTGGAGACCGTGGCGAGGAGCGCCATCGCCAAACGGTGGTGACCAGGGGTGACCGGGTTGCCCAGCTTGTGGGGCGAACAGGCCGCCGGCACGAAGAGGACGCGTTCCAGCTCGTAGCGGTGTCTGGCACCCTCCGCCGCCACCAGGTGGCCGTGATGGATGGGGTCGAAGGTGCCCCCCATGACGCCGATCCTGCTGGCTCCCATCACCGCCCGCCCCCGTCGGAGCGCACCCGTGTTCTGCGCAACTCCGACACCACCGCCGCCAGGAGATCGTTCAGCCCCGCGCCCGTGACCGCCGAGACAGGACAGACGCGGTGGCCCGCCGCGGCCGCCGCCTCGCGTAAGCGCGGCAGGTGCTCCCGGGCCGCAGGCAGATCGACCTTGTTGGCCGCCACGACCTGCGGACGGTACAGCAGCTCGGGGTCATGCAGCTCCAGCTCGCGGTTGACGGTCCGGTAATCCTCCACCGGGTCGCGCCCCTCGGTGCCGGCGGCATCGACCACGTGCACCAGGACGCGGGTACGCTCCACGTGGCGCAGGAACTCGTGGCCCAGGCCGGCCCCCCTGTGCGCCCCCTCGATGAGGCCCGGGATGTCCGCGAGGACGAAGCTCTCGCCCTGGTACTCGGCGACTCCGAGGTTCGGAACCAGCGTGGTGAACGGGTAAGCCCCAACCTTGGGCCGCGCCGCGGTCAACCGCGAGAGGAGCGTCGACTTCCCCGCGTTGGGGAAGCCGACCAACCCCACGTCGGCCAGGAGCTTGAGCTCAAGTTCCAGCCAGCGCTCCTCGCCAGGCTTCCCGGGCTCCGCATGGCGGGGAGCCTGGTTGGTCGGCCCCTTGAAGCGGGCGTTGCCCCGCCCGCCCCGACCCCCACGGGCCACGACGACCTCCTGGCCGGGATGAGCCAGGTCGGCGAGGACGGCGCCGGTCTCCGCGTCACGCACCAGCGTGCCGGGCGGGACGCGCAGGCGCAAGTCATCGCCCGCGGCGCCGTGCCGGTTGGCCCCCTGGCCGTGCTGGCCGCGCTCCGCGCGAAAGTGGCGCTGATAGCGGAAGTCCATGAGGGTATGCAGATCGGGATCGGCGACGAGCACTATGTCGCCGCCCTTGCCCCCATCGCCGCCGTCCGGTCCCCCGAAGGGCACGTACTTCTCCCGGCGGAAGGAGACGCAACCGTCACCGCCGTCCCCGGCTTTCACAAAGATGCGTGCGGTATCGACGAACAAGGGGCTTCCTCCCCCGCCTGCGCGCGCACAGGCGCCTCGCTAACAAGCTTGGGCCAGGAGAAGGCGATGACGGTCTCGGGACCGGACTCCCCATGGCGTTCCTCACACGCCATGCCACCGCCCCCCGCCTCCATAGCGGCCCGCACAGCGGCGAAGTCGAAAGGCCTCCCCTCCTCCGCCGACGCTTCCCCCAGCGCCGCCTCGCAGGCACCGCCGGTGGAGACGCCCACCAGGCGCTGCTGGTGCTGCTGGCGG
>JBBITQ010000017.1:0-5750 GCA_037440685.1 Clostridiales bacterium | reverse complement strand
AGAGGGGCCCTTCCTCCCCCAGCGAGATGACCATCTTGCTGCCCGTCCCCGACCGGTGAAGGAGCCGGATCGCCGCCTCGACCACCGCCCCCGCGTAACGGGCCGTGGCAGGGGAGTCCCAGGCCACGTCCTGGACCGCGCCCGCCACCTGGAAACGCACCTCCAGGCCGAGGATCTCGGCCACCCCCTTCTTCAACAGCAGCAGGGAAGCCACCTCGGGCTTCGCAGCGCGCGCCATGCGGGACTCCCCATCCAAGCTCTCCTTGAGGAGCGCCACGTATTCCTCCGCCCTGCACTCCTGACCCAACTTCATCCAACCCAACACCACCTGGAGGTGGTTCAACAAACCGTGCCGGTAAGAGGAAGCCAACGCCAGGATCTCGTCATCCCCAGGCACATATGTTGGAAGCCCCACCGCTCCACCTCCCCCGATGCCCGGATGCGCCATCTCGGCCTGCCGCCGCCCGTCGGGCCCAAAGAAAAAGCGGCAGGCCAACGTTCGCCTGCCGCCACGAACGCGAATCACCGCCCGCCGATCACTCGGTGAGGGCGACGGTAGCGGGCAGGACGCTCACTTGCTTCCTGTCCCTGCCTTTCCGGCCGAACTTGACGTAACCGTCCACCAGGGCGAACAACGTGTCGTCGCCGCCCCGCCCCACGTTCTTGCCGGGGCAGATGCGGGTGCCCCGCTGGCGGACCAGGATGCTGCCAGCCGTCACATACTGGCCATCGTAACGCTTAACGCCAAGACGCTTGGACTCGCTGTCGCGGCCGTTGCGCGAACTGCCGACGCCCTTCTTGTGGGCGAAGAGCTGCAGATCCATCAGGCGCATGTCGTCACACCTCCTGCTCAGCCCGGCTTTCCTGCACCTTCACGTGGTCCCCGTAGGCCATCTCCATCGAACGGAGACCCAGGAGCATGGTCTCGAGGATATCCTGGGCGCGGCCCGCCACCGCCGGGTCTGCCACGGCCGGGAGGCGGCAGATCAGCATGCCCTCAGCCACGTCAACGGCTGGTTGCAACCCGATCCGCTCTTCCAGCCCCAGCACCGCGGTCTGGACCAGGGCGGACACGCCCGCACAGACGATGTCCCGGCCCGCCTCAGCCCAGCCGGCGTGCCCCCGCACCTCGAACCCCTCTATCGTTCCATCCGGACCGCGGTGGATGAGGACCCAGACCATCAGCCCTCGATGCTCTCGATCCGCACCCTCGTGAAGGGCTGCCGGTGCCCGTACCGGCGCCGGTAGTTGACCTTGGGCTTATACTTGAAACCCCGGATCTTCCGGCCGCGGCCGTGCGCCAGCACCCGCGCCAGGGCGCGTGCCCCGGGAACCGTAGGCGTGCCTATCTTAACAGCGTCGCCGTCGACCACGGCCAGCACCTGATCGAAGGAGACCTCAGCCCCTTCGGGGACCGGGAGTTTCTCGACTTCCAACACGTCGCCGGCAGACACGCGGTACTGTTTGCCGCCGGTGGCTATGATCGCGTACATGATCTTCCTCCTGCAAAAGGCAAAAATGACCCTTCGGCCAGACCCGTGCTATTGTAACACACGGCGCGCGCGGCGAGCAAGGTCACACTATCTTCGCTTTGGCATAGGTGCGGAAGGCCTTGGTGATCTCCACCTTCACCTTCTGGCCCACGCGGTTCGCCGCCCCCTCGATGTCGATGACGTAACCCTCCACCCGGGCGATGCCGTCCCCGGTGTTGGCCATGTGGCGCTCCTCGACCTTCAGTTCCAGGACCTGTCCCGTGTGCACGGGGAGCGCCAGGGCCTGCACTTCCTCGCGGCTGCCTATGGCCACCAGGCGCAGCTCCTCCGGGTGGCACTCCTCCGAGCCGCGGATGAACACGCTCTTGCCGGTTTCCTGCTCCAGCTCCTTCAGGTTGCTGCCGCCGGGGCCGATGAGGAGGGCAGCCACTGAAGGATGGGCCTCCACAAGCACCGCCTCGCTGGCGATCCCCCGAAGGAGGCGCCGGATCTCCCGCCGCGACCGCCTGCTGGCGGACATCTCGGTCATCAGGCGACCTGAGCCGCCGCAATACGGACAGGTGCGGGTCAGGAGGTCTGGCAGGCTCTGACGCCGCTTCTGGCGCGTGACCTCCACCAACCCCAGGTGGGTGATGCCCAGGACCGCCGCCTTCGCCCGATCGCGCCGCAGCCATTCCTGCAGGGTGTCTAACACCTTCTGGCGGTGCTCCAGCACCGTCATATCGATGAAATCGATTACGATGATGCCCCCCACGTCGCGCAGCCGCAACTGGCGGGCGATCTCCCGGGCCGCCTCCAGGTTCGTCGCCAGCACCGTCTCGGCCAGCTTGGTGGAGCCCACAAAGCGGCCCGTGTTGACGTCGACGCAGGTGAGGGCCTCGGTATGGTCGATCACGATGTAGGCGCCGCTCGGCAGCCAGACGCGGCGTGCCAGCGCGCGCTGCAGGTCGTCGTCGACCCCGAAGGCGTCGAACAGCGAGGCACGCCGGCCGTCCTTGCCGGCGTCGAAACGGTGCACCCGCCCCGCCAGTTCGGGGGCGAAGACGGCCACCAACTCCCGCACCTTCGCCTCCAGTTCGGGAGAATCGACGATGACGCGGGTCACGTCGGGGGAGAGGCCGTCCCGCAAGACCCGAAATAGCAAGTCCTGATCCTGGTGGACCAGGGCAGGCGCGGGGAGGCGCCGCACGCGCTGGCGGATCTGCGCCCAGAGGCCTTCCAGTGCCCGGGCGTCCTGCGCCAGTTCGTCCTCGGCGCGCCCCTCCGCTGCGGTGCGCACGATCAGCCCCGCTCCATTAGGTTTCACCCGCCGGGCCAGGCCCCGCAACCGTTCCCGCTCCTCCTCGGAAGCGATGCGATGGGAGACCGCCACGTAGTCCACGCCCGGCAGGAGCACGAGGAAGCGCCCCGGGATGGTGAGGTGCCGGGTCACCCGCGCCCCTTTGGTCCCCACCGGCTCCTTGGACACCTGCACCACTATCTCCTGACCTGGGCGCAACAGCCGGTCGATGGGCTGCCGGCCCGCCAGGGGCGGGCGGGGCGCCAGGGCCTCCGGCAGCTCCCTGGACAAGTCCTCCTCCGCCTCGAGTTCCGCCGCCGGGTGGGCGTCGTCGACGTAGAGGTAGGCGTTCTTCTCCAGGCCGATGTTCACGAAGGCCGCCTGCATCCCGGGAAGGACGTTCTCCACGCGCCCCTTGTAGATGTTCCCGGCGACCCGCTGGGCCTCCGCCCCCTCCTCGTAGTACTCCACCAGCGCGCCGTCTTCGCGCACGGCCAAGCGGAGCTCGCCGCCCTCGTCGGAAACGAGTATCTCCTTCTCCATGCTCCCAGCTCCATCCCTAAACTCAAGCCGGTTCCAAAGGCACAGGCTCGCCGTCGCCGTCGGCGTACAGGCGGACCCGGTGGACTCCCACCAGGCGCAGCCGCCCCCCGCCGCAATACCTCTGCAACGCCTCCACCAGCTCCTCGGGCCTCACGTTCGCCCGGCTCCCGGCACGCATCAGGACCTGGAACTGCGCGCCGGCGCCGTCGCTCCGCTCCAGTTCCAACCGTCGCACGAGGGGGCGGATGTCCACGGCCTTGGCCGTGCCGTTCCGGCGGCGCTCCACGATGCTCGCCGGGGCGTGCAGGAAGGCCGCCGCCACGTCGTCCCAGCGTGGCGGCTCCCCGGACCCCTCCCAGGCCACCTCCAGCCGGTAAGCCGCCCAGTCCACGGCCTGGGCAAGGGAAGACTTCCCAGAGGGCACCGCGCATGCTGCGGCCACCGCGATGCCACGCGGCAGCTCGGCGTTCAGGCGACGCTGGAAGTCCGCGGCGGGGACTGGGGATGCCAACTGCACATCCACCAGCTCCGCCTCGCTGGTAGCTCCCAAGGGGAGAGCGGAAGCGAACGAGATCCGGGGGTGGGGATTGAAGCCCGCCGAGTAGGCCACCGGCAGACCCGCCCGGCGCAGGGCGCGCTCCAGGCAGCGCATGAGGTCCAGGTGGCCGATGAAGCGAGCCTCCAGACCCTTGATCAGTCGGAGGCGGATCACCGTCACCGCCGGTCACCGGCGCGCACCGGTAGGATGCGACCGCTGCCCGGCCGCGGCATCTTCACCCTGTCTCCCGGTTTCAGCCGCGGCCGTACGCCAGGCCGGTCGAGGCAGACGCCGCACAGCCCGCAACGCTCCCAACGGCAGTCCCCGCGCACCGCCGCAGCCAGGGCAGCCTGATGGTCGGCGATGAGGAACTCCCTCCGGACCCCCGTGTCTATGTGGTCCCACGGCAGCACCTCGTCGTATGCCAGGGCGCGCTGGGCATACCAAGCCGGATCCAGGCGCTCCTCCCTGAAGGCCGCCAGCCATTCCTGATATTTAAAATGTTCCGACCACCCGTCGAACTTGCACCCGCGCCGCCACGCCGAGAAGAGAACCCGGGCCAGCCGGCGGTCCCCCCGCGCGAGAGCCGCCTCCAACAGGCTGATACGCGGGTCGTGCCAGCGGTACTGGACGCCCCGGAGGCGCAGGCGCTCCTTCAGGTACGCCTGCTTCCGCTCCAGTACGGGCAGGGGCGCCTGGGGCTCCCACTGGAAGGGGGTGTGGGGCTTGGGCACGAAACAGGAGGTGCTGACCGTGACGGTGAGCGGCCGCCGCCCGGGGCCACTATACTCCCGATGGATGGCGAGCGCCCGGCGCGTCATGTCCACGATCCCGTCGAGATCCTCATCCGTCTCCGTCGGGAGCCCCACCATGAAGTAAAGCTTCAATTGGTCCCAGCCCGCCTGGAAGGCCGCCCGCAGCGCCTGCTCGTAGTCGGCGTCGGTCACGCCCTTGTTGATCACGTCGCGGAGGCGCTGGGTCCCCGCCTCCGGGGCGAGGGTGAGCCCGGACCTGCGCACGCGGTTCACCTGCTCCGCCAGCTCCACCGAGTACGCGTCCACCCGCAGCGAGGGGAGGGACAGGCTCACCCCCTGGGCCCCCAGCTCCCCGGCCAGGTCGCAGAGGACCTCCCTCACCGCCCCGTAGTCGTTGGTGGCCAGGCTCACCAGGGACAGCTCGTGATGGCCCGTGTTCCTCGCCAGCTCCCGCGCCAGTTCCTTGACCTTCTCCGGGGAGCGCTCGCGCACCGGGCGGTACACCATGCCGGCGTGACAGAAGCGGCAACCGCGGGTGCAACCGCGGAAGACCTCGACCATCATGCGGTCGAACACCACCTCGGTCCATGGGACCACAGGCTTGGTGGGGAAATCCAGCCGGTCGAGGTCCGCGGCAATGCGCCGGCGCGGTCGCGGCGGGGCAGCCGCTCGGTTGGGTTGGACGGCCGCCACGCGCCCGTCCGGCCGGTAGACCACGTCGTAGAAAGAAGGGACGTAAACCCCTTCCGCGGCTGCCAGCCGTTCCAGCAGCCCCGCGCGACCGCCTGGGCGGCCTTCATCCTCCCACGCGATGCGCCGGTCGAGGATATCGTGGATGACCTCCTCCCCGTCGCCGAGGACGAAGAGGTCGACGAAGTCCGCCAGCGGCTCAGCATTGTAAGCGCAGGGCCCGCCGGCGATCACCAGCGGGTCGTCGTCACCCCGGTCGCGCTGCCAAACGGGGATCCCGGCGAGGTCCAGCATGTTCAGGACGTTGGTGTAACTCATCTCGTACTGGAGGCTGAACCCGAGGAGGTCGAACGCCCGCACGGGTTGCCAGGACTCCAGGGTGAACAGCGGCACCGCTGCCGCCCTCATGAGGGCCTCCATGTCCACCCACGGAGCGAAGACCCGTTCCGCCA
>JBBITQ010000016.1:1151-12430 GCA_037440685.1 Clostridiales bacterium | reverse complement strand
CACCTTCACCTGGATATTGATGATCACCTTCTGGATCAGCGTGCCCGTGGTCGGATCGAACTCGAACACCAGGTTCTCCACAAAGGGATGGGTCTGCTCGTTGAGACCGGACACGACGGGGAACGCCGGATCGATGGGTTCGACCTCCACCAGCTCGCTCCAGTCGATGTCCTCGGCCATGTGGTGCTCCAGCCCGTCGGTGCCGATGAAGAAGATCTGCTTGTGCAGCGTCCCCTGCACGATCACCTTCCCTTCCTTGACGATGGACCGGACGTTGGTGAGGCTGGGCACGATGTCCACGATCTTGACCGCCGGCACCGTCTTCGTCTCCTCTATGAACTTCTGCTTGGGCACTTCGCCGATGACCCGCTCCGTCTTGATCTTGACCTTGGTCGGTTCCACAAGGAAGTTGACTGCCATCTCTTTCCCCCCTCCTCCTTGCCGGATGTTCCTCTCGCTGCCGCGCCGGGCCTCGCGGCGCCGGCCTGCCGCACCGTCGGCATGCGACGGACAGCTTATGGTGCTACATCTTATTGGCCCGGCGCGACGCCTGTTACTCGCCCCTGTGTCCAGCTCCCGCCTCCTCCTCGGCCACCCGCTGGCGCCAGTAGTCCAGGAGATCAGCCATGGTGCGCTCGAACGGGATCTCCGGGAACCAGCCCGTCGCAGCGCGGAAACGCCCGGCGTCGCCGAGCAGCACCGGCACGTCGGAGGGCCGCATCCGGCCGGGGTCCTGCCGCACGGCAAAGGGGAGGCGCGCCAGGCCGCGGAGGATGTCCACCACCTCGGCCACGGACCAGGCGCGCCCGCTTGCCACGTTGTAAACCTCCCCGGGGTCCCCGCGCTCCAGGGCGAGCCAGTAGGCGCGGACGACGTCGCGGACGTCGGTGAAGTCCCGCCTGGCCTCCAGGTTGCCGACCTCGAGGACGGGCGCGCGGAGCCCGGCCTCTATCTCCGCCACCTGCCGGGCCAGGTTGGAGGTGACGAAGACCTCGCCCCGCCGCGGGCCCGTGTGGTTGAAGGCCCGGGTGCGGACGATGAACATGCCGTAGCTGCGGTGGTACTGGAACCCGAGGAGATCCTGGGCCACCTTGCTCACGCCGTAGGGGCTGAGCGGGCGCAGGGGGTTGGTCTCCCGGATCGGCAGCTCATCGGGGTACACGAGCCCGTACTCCTCCGAGGAACAGGCGACCAGGATGCGCGCTTCCAGGCCGGAGGCCCGTACCGACTCCATGACGTTGATCTGGGAGATCACGTTGGTGATGAACGTCTCCTCGGGGGCGTTCCAAGACGTGGGGACGAAGCTCTGGGCCGCCAGGTGGAAGATCCGGTCCGGCCGCACGGAGCGGATGAGCTGGTCCACGGAGGTGCGGTCCCTGAGATCGCTCTCGACGAGGGTGACGCGGTCTGCGAGGTGGCGCACGTTCTCCAGGCGGCTGCGCCAGCGGTAGGTGCCATAGACCTCGATGCCCCCCCTAGACAGGAGATACTCCGCCAGGTGGCTCCCGGCAAAGCCGGTCACCCCGGTGATGAGGGCCCGCATCCCGCCGCCTTCCCTTCCGGAGAGTTATGTCTACGGCATCATATGCCGCCTCTCCGGAAGGGGTCACAGGGCCAGGCGCGCCAGGCCAATCATGGCCCGCAAGGCCCGGAAGGCCGTCAGGTAGTCGTCGTGGGCGTAGCGCACGGTAAGCCCGTCGAGCCCCTCGGTTCCGGGCAGGAGCAGGGCGCACTCGGCCATGGCCGTCTGCATGAAGGCCACCTCGAACACGTAGGGCGGCTCGGGCAACCACGGCCGGAGGGCTGGGGCTCGCCGCACCGCCCGGGCGGCCGCCGCGCGGATGGCGTCCCGCGCCGCCTCGGGGTGGAGGTTGGCGGCGGAGTACCGGCCCCGCGCTTCCTTGACCGCCACCACTTCCACCTCGCCCAGGAGCTCCCGCGCCTCCGCGACCACCGCCGCGTCGCCGGTGACCAGCGCCACCGGCACCCCGAGGGCTCCGGCCACGGCGGCGTTGATGGCCAGTTCCCCGGCCGGCCGCCCGTTCAGCCACAGGCGGTGGACGGTGGCGCTGGAGTACGTGTGGTTGAGCACCCCGGGATGGCCGGCGGCGGCGTGGTAGCCCACCAGGAACACCGCCCCGAAACCGCCGTCCTGGAGCCCCTCCATCATGGAGAGCGGCTTGGGGGTGCCGGAGACCAGCAGCGCCCGCGGGTCCAGCTCGCCGGGCAGGAGGTTGCGCATGTCGTAGTGGGAATCGTTCACCACCACGGCGGCGGATCCCCCGTCGAAGGCCCCGGCCACGGCGGCGTTGGCCTCGCCGATCATCAGCCGCCGCGCCCACCCGTACTCGCTGCCGCCGGGGTCCACCTGGTCCCAGTGGACGATCCCGGCCACCCCTTCCATGTCGACGGACACGAAAACCCGCAACGCCACGACGCCTCCCCCTGACCGTGCTGGCCGCAAGTCTATGCCCGGCGCGGCCGTCCTATGCCTGCCGCAGCGCCGTCAGCCAGCGCAACGCGAACGTGGCCACGACCTTGAGGCAGCCGGCGGCCGGCACCGCCAGCAGCAGCCCCGGGATGCCGAAGAACCGGCCGCCGATCAGGAGGGCGAAGACCAGGACGAGGGGATGGAGGCCCACGGAGTTCCCCATCACGCGCGGGATGAGCACCGCCGCCTCCACCTGCTGGATGAGCACGTAGGCCACCGCCGCCTTCAGGGCCAGCGTCCAGGAGGAGGTCGCTGCCAGGAGCACGCCCGGCACGGCGCCGAGGAAGGGTCCGAAGTAGGGGATGAGGTCGGTGAAGAAGGCGATGATGCCGAGCACCAGCGCGAAGGGCAGGCCGAGAATCCCCATGGCCACGGCGGTCAGGGCGCCGACGGCGGCGGAGACGATGAGCTGGCCGCGGATGAAACCCGCCAGCACCCGGTCCAGTTCGCCCAGGAAGGCCATCACCCGCTGGCGCCACACCGGCGGCAGGCTGGTCTCGAGCTGGCGGCGGAAGGCGGGCAGGTCGTTCAGCATATAGAAGGCGAGCACGGGGGCGATGGCGATGGTGAAGGCCTGGCCGAGGAGCGCGAACACCGCCGAGACCATCCGGCTGATGGCCGAGAGGAGGGCCGCCTGCGCCCGAGCCACGTGCTCGTCCACGAGCGTCTTGAAGGCGCCGGGCAAGGGGATGCGGTCGAAGCGGCGCTCCATGCCGCCGATGATCCCCTGAACGTGCGAGATGTACTTGGGGATCGTCTCCGCCAATCCCGAGAGCTCGTTGACGAACAGGGGCACGACGAAGACGATCACGGTGCCGGCCAGGAGGCCGACCAGGGCGTACACCAGCAGTATCGCCCAGGCCCGGCGCAGGCCCATGCGGTGCAGCTGGTCCACGGGGGGGTGGAGGGTGTAGGCGAGCACCAAGGCGAGCAAAAAGGGCGGCAGCACCGCCCTCACCGCGTACAGTCCCAGCAACACCAGGACGGCCAGCAGGGCCGCGCCGCCCCAGCGCCCGCGGGGATCGGCCAGGAGCCGCCCTACCATGCCACCCTAGCGCGCCAGGCGCCCTGCCAGGACCACCCCAGCCCGCGCGGCCGACCGCCGCCAGGCCCGGCGCCAGGCCCGGATCGTCCGCCGCCCCGCCAGCCGCGCCCGCCCGTCCTCCGCCCGCGCCGCCGCGTAGGCAGCAAGGCTGGCGGTGAGCAGCCCGCCCGCCATCACCCCGTACCAGAAGGCCCGCCTCATGCCATCGCCTCCTCGCCGAGCAAAGCTCCCCGGTCCGGGACCGCCTCCGGGGCGACAGCCGCCTTGGGGTTGGGGACCAGCACCCCGTCCTGGTCCACGTGGAAGACCTCCCACTCGTTCCCCCGCCGGGAGAACTCGACGCAGCAGTTCCAGCAGTAAAACTGGCGGTTCCCGATCTTGCCCACCAGCCTGCTCCCGCAGTTCGGGCACGCCATCGTCACGCCCTCCTCTCCTGCTCGTGATCCGGGCATATGACCGCATCCTTCCCGATGATCAGCCCCGCCGCCACGGGGATGTAATCCTTCCCCTCCAACAGGTCGCGCACCACGCCGCCCGACACCTGATACCCCGCGATGGCGCCGCTCACGGGATCGAATACCAGGTCGTCTATGACGCCCAGGTCGTCGCCCCCCTGGCTGATGAGCCTCTTGCCCACCAGCTCGTTGTGCCGGGCCAGCAGTTACCGCAGCCTCCGCGCCCGCCGCGTGGTCAGGACGGCGCGTGGCTCGTCCACCAAGACCGCCCCGTCCCCGATGGCGCGCACCTCCTCGAACGGATAGACCCGGTGCCCGCTCAGGGTGCCACCCCCGGCCAGGAGGAAACCGATCACGCGCCCGTCTGGCGCGCTCACCAGGAGGTCGGCCACGTCGCCCAGGCGCTCGCCGGCCGTGGAGAGGACGGGCAAGCCGATGACCTCGCTCCGCCGCACGAAGGATCCCCCCACCACACCGACTTAGTCTGCCACGGGCAGCCCTTCCCCATGCAGCGCGCCGCCGTCCCGCCGGCCACCATGCTGCCCATCCAGCGGGCGCTCGATCACGCCCCCGCCCAGCACCAGGTCGCCGCGGTAGAAGACCGCCGCCTGGCCTGGCGTGACGGCCCGCTGGGGCGAGGCGAACCACACTTCCACTCGCCCGCCCCCGGCAGCCCGCACGACGGCTGGCCGGGCGGCCGAACGGTACCTGATCTGCACCTCCGCCGCAATGCCATCCCGGGCCGCCCGGAGTTCCTCCCAGTCCAGGAGGATGAGGTTGACGTCCCCCGCCTCCAGGCCCCCGCTCAGGGTCTCCTCCGCGGGGCCGACGACCAGGGCGTTCCGCTCGGGGTCGATCTCCAGGACGTAGAGGGGCTTCCCACTGGAGACGCCCAGGCCGCGCCTCTGGCCGACGGTGTAGAAGACCAGGCCGCGGTGCGTCCCGAGCACCCGGCCGGCCCGGTCCAGGATGGGACCCGGCCGCACCTTATCCGGCGCCCGGGCGGCGACGAAGTCCCCGTACGCCTCCTCCGTTATGAAGCAGATCTCCTGGCTCTCCGGCTTGCCGGCCACCGGCAGGCCGCGCTCGGCAGCGAGCCGCCGCACCTCGCCCTTGGTCAGCTCGCCCAAGGGGAAGAGCACCTGGGCCAACTGTTCCTGCGTCAGGTTGTAGAGGACGTAGCTCTGGTCCTTGTGCCGGTCGCGGCCGCGGGCGAGCACATGGCGGCCCTGTTCCGCGTCGAACCATACCCGGGCGTAGTGGCCGGTCGCCAGGTACCGGGCGTCCAGCTCCCGAGCCTTCCGCAGCAGCGCGCTGAACTTCACGAATCGGTTGCAGGCGATGCACGGGTTGGGCGTGCGGCCGCGGGCGTACTCGGCCACGAAGTAGTCGATCACCGTCTCCGCGAAGACGTCCCGCATGTTGACGACGTAGTAGGGGATGCCGAGCCGGTCCGCCACCCGCCGCGCGTCCTCCACCGCCGCCAGGGAGCAGCAACCACCCTGCCGCGCCTCCTGGAGTGGCTCCTCCTGGGGCCAGATCTGCATGGTGACGCCGATGACCTCGTATCCGCGCTCCACCAAGAGGGCGGCGGCGACGGAGCTGTCGACGCCCCCGCTCATCGCCACGACGACCCGTTCCCCGCGCCCCGGGGCCTCAGCCTTGGCCATGGCCCAGACCCGCCCCGGGGAACGCCGCCGGGCGCGCCGCCATGCGCCGCAGCCGTTCCACGATGGGGGGGAGGACCTCGAGCACGTAGTCCACGTCGGCCTCGGTGTTCTCCCGCCCCAGCGAGAAACGCAGGGCACCGCGGGCCTCGTGCTCCGGGAGCCCCATGGCCACCAGCACGTGCGAGGGTTCAGTGCTCCCCGCCGCGCAGGCCGAGCCGCTGGAGGCCGCCACCCCCTTCAGGTCCAGGTTCAGGAGGATGGCCTCCCCCTCCACGTAGCGGACGCTCACGTTGGCGTTGCCTGGCAGGCGCCGCTCGGGATGGCCGTTCAACCGCGCGTCGGGGATGCGGTCCAACACCCCGGCGATCAAACGTTCCCGCAAGGCCGCGACCCGCTCCCCCAGACGCGGCAGTTCGGCGCGAGCCAGCCGCGCCGCCGCCCCCAGCCCCACGATCCCGGGGACGTTCTCGGTCCCCGGCCGCAGCCGCCGCTCCTGCCCGCCCCCGTGCAGCAGCGGCTCCAGGCGCAGCCCGCGGCGCACGTAGAGCGCCCCGACCCCCTTCGGGCCGTAGATCTTGTGGGCCGAGAGGGAGAGGAGGTCCACCCCCAGCTCCCCCACGTCGACCGGTATCTGCCCCGCCGCCTGCACAGCGTCGGTGTGGAAGGGCACCCCCCGCTCCCGGGCGATGGCCGCCAGCTCCCGCACGGGCTGGATCGTCCCCACCTCGTTGTTGGCCAGCATGACGCTCACCAGGACCGTCCGGTCGGTCAGCGCCCGGCGCAGGTCATCGGGGTCGACCATCCCGTGGCCGTCCACGGGCAGGTAGGTGACCCGGAAGCCCTCCCGCTTCTCCAGATACTCGCACGCGTGCAGCACAGCGTGGTGCTCCACCAGGGAGGTGACGACGTGGTCGCCGCGGCCCTTCTCGCGGGCCAGCCGGGCGACTCCCAGGATGGCCAGGTTGTCGGCCTCCGTGCCGCCCGAGGTGAAGACCACCTCCTGGGGACGCGCGCCGATGAGCGCGGCCACCTCCTCGCGCGCGTCCTCCACCAGGCGGCGCGCCTCCCTGCCGAAAGCGTGGGCGCTCGAGGGGTTCCCCCATCCCTCCGCCAGCGCCCGCTGCATGGCCGCCGCCACGTCCGGGTGGACGGGCGTGGTGGCGGCGTGATCGAGGTAAACCCGCCTCATGGCCTTCACCCGGTCTCAGATGTAGAACATCAGGTTCCGGCGCGCCTGGGCCTCGCGCGCCCGGTCGCATATCTCCTGAAGGGTGATCCCGTCGACCGTCTGCTCGATGACGCGGTGGAGCCTCACCCACACGTCCCGCACCAGGCAGTGCAGCGGGTTGGTGCAGTGCTCGAGTTCCTCAAGCGGCCCGTCCAGGGCGCACTCGATGGGGGCCAGCGGCCCCTCGAGGACGCGCAGGACGTCGCCCACGGTGATCTCCTTGGGCTCGCGTCCCAGGAGGTATCCGCCCTGGGCCCCGCGCACGCTCTTGACGAGGCCGGCACGCCTCAGCGGCGCGAAGAGCTGCTCCAGGTAGTGCTCCGACAGCCCCTGGTTCTCCGCGATCGTCTTGAGAGGCACCGGCCCCTCGCCGTGGTGCATGGCCAGCTCGGCCATCGCCATCAGGCCGTAATGCCCCTTCGTGGTGACGTTCATGGCCCCTCCTCTCCAACGGGCCCCTCCGGCCAGCACCCCGGCGCCGGGAAGGGGCGGGGACGCGCGGGGATGGCCTGCCTCACGCGATTAATCCGAGTGACACGCTTGGGATTACGATGAAAGTAGCATTTGCCGGCACCGGTGTCAATATGCCGATGCGGCTAATACCGCTCGCCCCACCAGCCCCGCAGGCGACGCTGGATGTCCGCTTCGTAGCCCTGCCCGCCGGGGCGGTAGTACCCGCCGGCTATGCCCTCGGGCAGGTAGCGCTGCTCCACCCAGCCGCCCGGATAATCGTGGGGGTACTTGTAGCCCCGGCCGTGTCCCAACCTCTCGGCCCCGCGGTAGTGGGCGTCGCGCAGGTGCAGGGGCACCCCCTGGAACCGCTTCTCCCGCACGTCGGCCATGGCCCGGTCGATGGCCATCACGACGCTGTTGCTCTTGGGGGCGGTGGCGATATATAAGGTGGCTTCGGCCAGGGGGATGCGGGCTTCCGGGAACCCCACCCATTCGGCCGCCTGGGCCGCCGCCGCAGCCACCACGAGGGCCTGGGGGTCGGCGAGCCCCACGTCCTCGGCGGCGTGCACCAGCAGCCGGCGCGCGATGAAGCGCGGGTCCTCCCCGGCCTCGATCATCCGCGCCAGCCAGTACAGGGCGGCGTCGGGGTCCGAACCGCGCATGCTCTTGATCCACGCCGAGACGGTGTCGTAATGGTTGTCCCCCTCGCGGTCGTAAACCAAGGCGCGCCTCTGCACCGCCTCGGCCGCCTGCTCGAGCCCCACCCGCCGCACGCCGTCCTCCCCCGGTGGCGTGCTCAGCACCACCAGTTCCAGGGCGTTCAAGGCGGTGCGGGCGTCGCCGTTGGCCACCCGCGCCAGGTGGTCCAGCGCCTCGGGCGCCACCTCCGCCTGGACCCCACCCAGGCCCCGCTCCCGGTCGGCCAGGGCGCGCTCCAGGAGGATCCGCACCTGCGCGTCCGACAGCGGCTCCAGGCGGAACAGCCGGCAGCGGGAGACCAGGGCGGCGTTGACCTCGAAGTACGGGTTCTCGGTGGTGGCGCCGACCAGGACGATAGTACCGTTCTCCACGTGGGGCAGGATGGCGTCCTGCTGGGCCTTGTTGAACCGGTGGATCTCGTCGATGAAGAGGATGGTGCGCTGGCGATGCATGCCCAGCCGTTCCCGGGCCACCTCCACCACGCGGCGCAAGTCGGCCACCCCCGCCGTGACGGCGGAGAGCTGCTCGAAGTGGGCGCGGGTGTGGGCGGCGATCAGCCGGGCCAGGGTGGTCTTCCCGGAGCCGGGCGGCCCCCAGAGGATCATGCTGCCGATCCGGTCGGCTTCGATGGCCCGCCGCAGGAGCCTGCCCGGGCCGATGACGTGCTCCTGGCCCACCAGTTCCTCCAGGTTGCGCGGCCGCATCCGGTCGGCCAGCGGCGCCGACTGCCGGAGGACCTCCTCGCGCGCCGCGTCGAAGATGTCCATGCCGATCCCGCCTTCCCGGCCCCGCCCGCGCCCGGCCCCCCGGGGGCCGTCGCGCCTCGCGGCGCCGAGCCATCCCGCGACGCGGGGCCTCGGAGCAAGATTCGGCGCCGGCGGCCTGACCTCCTCCGGCGTTCCCGGCATCAGGCGGGCGACGGCTAAGCTCGCGCGGGCGCCACGCAAACGGTCAGCACCGTGTCCTTCAGGGCGCGCACGCTGTGGAGCTCGCCGGGCGCCAGGTGGATGATGGCGCCGCGGCCGACCTCGCGCTCCTCTCCCCCCACGCCGAACACCGCCCGGCCCGAGTGGAAGTGGACCACCGCCTCGCCCGGCGCCGGGTGCTCGCCCAGGACCTGGCCCGACCACAGCCAGGCGCAGCCGCTCCGAGTTCACCAGCATGTTCTTCACCGGCCGCGCATCGTCGAACCGCACCAGTTCCCCCAGTTACCAATTCATATCCCCAATTCCTCCTTGGCCCGCGCGCTTATCCGGTCCGGGCTCCAGGGCGGCGACCAGACCACCTCCACCTCCGCCCGCACCACGCCGGGCACCGACCGCGCCGCCTCCTCGACCCCCCGCACCAGCGTGGCCGCCAGCGGGCAGCCCGGCGCCGTGAGGGTCATCGTCACCTTGACCGCGCCGTCCGCGACCGCGATGCCGTAGATCAGGCCGAGGTCGACCACGTTCACGCCGAGCTCTGGGTCCACCACCCGCCGCAAGGCCTCGCGCACATCCTCCTCCGCCGCCATCGCGATCCCCCTATTCTCCCTCGTGCGCCCGGCCGCCGTGCCACGGCCACGGCGGCCCGCCGTCCCGCAAGAGCCCCGCCGGGGGTCACCGCCGCCGCGGGCGCAGCACCTGCAGCATCGCCCATGCGAACAGCAGCGCGCCCGCCAGCGAGACCCACACGAACGCCGCCGCGCCACCCGGCCAGCCCGCCAGGAGGCTCGCCGCCGTCCCGGCCACGCCCGGGACCAGGAGGCGGAACGACCACTCGCCCAGCCGCGGGTCGAACAGGTCGCGGGGGAGGGGCACCTGCTCGCGGCCCATCCGGTCGCCGTAGCGGTGGAGCCACGTCAGGAAGGGCACGATCTTGTACAGTTGCCCCACCGCCATGAGGGATGCCCACCCATCCAGGGCCAGGTATACGGCCGCCTTCATCCCCAGCGCGCGGCCGACCCCGGCCGGCAGCCACGGCGGCGCCCACCCGGCCAGCAGGAGCCAGCCGATGCCGGCTGCGACCACCATCATGGCCACGGCCACGACCGAGTAGCGCGTGACCAGTTCCAGCCGGGGGCGGCGGCGGTGGCGCAAGATCCGCACTACGTCCCAGGCGAACAGCCCGAGCCCGGCGAAGGCCGGCAGCGCCGCCACTGCCTGGCCCGGCAGGCCGATCACCCCTGCGATGCGCCCCCCCACCACCACCAGGGCAGCCGCCGGCGCCCCGCCAGCGAGGAGGATGAGCACCGGCCGCTGCAGGTTCTCGGGATAGCCGTGGCTGAGGGCGAAGGTAGGGATGAGCCGGTAGCCCACCCCCGCGATTATCAGGCTGAACCAGCCTACGACACCCAGGGCGGCGTGGGCGCCCAGGTGCCGCCACACACCCGCGCCGAGGTACGGCTGCCACAGGTTAATCGCCAGAGCGGTCCCCCATGCCACCACCAGGAGGAAGAACCCCGCGGCCGCGGCCATGGCCGTCCCCTGGACGCTCCACCGACCGGCCCGGCGGAAGGTCAAAGCCAGGTTCCCGGCGAAGAAGACCGCGGCGCAGGCCACCAAAACGCCTCCGGTGACGGCCGCCGCCGGCAGCGCGGCGCCGAGGCCCGCCGCCAGCGCGACCGCCCCGGGCAGCGCCAGCCAGTATGCGGCAGCCGCCGCGCGGGCGCTGTGGAGCTCGGCGTCCATGAGCACCGGCGCGAGCTGGTACATGGCGCCCATCACGACCATCGAGAGCCACCCCACCGTCGCCAGGTGGACGGCCGCCAGGGTGGCCGGCGCGAGGGGCGATCCGAAGAGGACCGCTCGCGCCCCCGCCGCCAGGAAAACGTGGAAGGCGAGGAAGAAGGCGATCCCCGTGGCCAGGTAGCGGATGGGCACGTGGAAGGGGGGCGACTGCCGGGTGGCGATCCCGTCCACGCCATGCTCACCCCTGATGAACCGCCCCGGCCGGCGTCAGCTGCAAGGGGATCGCCCCTCCCCTGCGCAAGGGAAGTCCTGCGCAGCCGCGCGCCGGACGCCCGCCCCGCCGCCCGGCGCCGGCGTTCCCTCCGCCCGGCGGATGACTAGCCGACACGTGCCGTCCGATTGGTCCTCCATCTCACAGGTGAAGCCGCGCTCGACCAATTCCGGCAAGAGGAACGCCGGGCGCCGCGGGTTCATCACCACCAGGACGTCCCCCGGTCCCATGCGCTCCAGCGCCTCCAGGATGCGCAGCGCCGGCTTCGCTGGCTGGGAGGGGTGGTGGCGGCAGGGCT
>JBBITQ010000016.1:351-1141 GCA_037440685.1 Clostridiales bacterium | reverse complement strand
CCAGCTCCATCGTCCGCCCCTCGCCCCGCCCCGCCATTCCCTCATCCGCCACGGCCCCATCACCTCGTCACGCATCCGCAACCGTCTCTCACCATTGTTTCCCCGAACCGGCCGCCGCACAGTGACCGACGTCACCGCAGCCGCCTCTCGGGGCTGTTAAATTGATGACATGGCGAAAAAGCCGCAACCGGGGTGGACACGCCATGAACGCCGCTAGGGAAGGGCTCCCCTCCCGCCGCGCCTCCGCGCTCCCGTTGCCCAAGGAGCATGGCTCGTGGGTGATGCTGGCGGTGGCCTTCCTGGCCGGCGCCGGCGCGGCCGGGAGGCTCACGCCTGCCCTCCTCCTCTACCTCGTCGCCTTCCTGGCCATCTTCATCCTGCGCCGCCCGGCGTCCCTCCTCCTCCGCGGCGGTCCCGGGGCCTCCACCCCGGAGGAACGCCGCCTCCTCGCCCGGTGGCTGGTCGCTCTGGCCATCGCCGGCGGGGCGGCCGCCCTGGGACTCCTGGCTCTCGGGCTCTGGCTCATGATCCCCCTCGGGATAGCCGCCCTGGCCTTACTGGCTGTGGACCTGCGGCGCGCCGTGCGCACCGCCCGCCCCACCCTGGCCAGCGAACTGGCCGGGGCGGCCGGCATCGCCCTGGGAGCCCCGGGGTCCTACTACGCCGCCAGCGGCGCCCTGGACGGCACCGCCTTCGCCCTCTGGCTGCTCTCGGCCCTGTACTTCGCGTCGGGGGTGTTCTACATCCGCATGAAGGCCCGGTGGGTGAAGGAACCCCCCTCCAGCCCGGC
>JBBITQ010000016.1:0-311 GCA_037440685.1 Clostridiales bacterium | reverse complement strand
CTCTACCACGCGGCCGCCCTGGCCGTGGCCGCCGCCGCATCCGCGGCAGGATACGCGCCTCCCCTGGCCTGGGTCAGCCTGTTGCCCGTGACCGCGCGCCGCCTGTACGCCACCGCCCGCGGCCAACGCGAGACCGACTTCCGCCGCCTGGGCTACGTGGAGACCGCCCACTCGCTGGTCTTCCTGGCCCTGCTGCTCATCCTCCTTTGACCTGCCCACTGCCGTCGGCCGCGCCCTGATCTCCTCCCTCCCCATCGCGCTGCCGGAGCGAAGCGAAGGACCCGCAATTCCTGGCGTTAGGGACAACGTTT
>JBBITQ010000015.1:8944-12484 GCA_037440685.1 Clostridiales bacterium | reverse complement strand
GAGGGGCAAGGGCGCCATGAAGGCTGCTTCCTCGCCTAGCGGCACCACCAGGACGTCGGCCGCCTGCCCGGCTGCGCCCCGGTCCGCGCGACCGGGCGCCAGGATGAGCCGCGCGGCTGCCCCGGCCACCAGCTTGTTCGTCCCCGCGCCGGCCGCCAGCCGTTCCCCGAGGGCCGGCACCGCCCGGGCGGCCAGCGCCCGCAGCGCCTCATGAGGCGGTGCGCCCCTGCCTAGCCGGAGGAAGGCCCTGCCGGGCCCGTCCGGCTCCACCACCGGCGTCAGCTCCGCGCAGAGGTCGTGGAAGGCGGATGGCCGGGCGGTGTTGGCCCCCGCCTGCCGTTCCCTCTCCCGCAGCCACGCATATACCACCATGCCAATAGTATAGAACATTTGTTCGCCAGTATGCTATAATGCGAGCACGGGTTCCAGGTAGGGGTGGTGGTCCTGGCCTTCGTCCACCTGCACTGCCATTCGCCGTACTCCTTCCTCGACGGCGCGGCCACCGTGCGCGCGCTGGTGCGCCGGGCGGCGGAGCTCGAGATGCCCGCCCTGGCCCTGACCGACCACGACAACGTCTGCGGGGCGGTGGAATTCGCCCTCGAGGCGGCGCGGGCCGGCATCAAGCCCATCCAGGGGGCCGAGGTCACGGTGGCGCCGGTGGCGGGCGACGCGGGGGAACCGGCAGGCGGAGTCTTCCACCTCACCCTCCTGGCCGAGGACGAGGGGGGGTACGCCAACCTGTGCCGCCTCCTGACCCGCGCCCACCTGGACCACCCGCGCGGCCGCCCCCTCGTCACGTGGGAAGTGCTCCGGGAACACGCGGCCGGGCTCATCGCCCTCTCAGGCTGCCGGCGGGGGGAGGTGCCGGCCCGGCTCCTGCGGGGCGACCGGCGCGGCGCCCGGGCGGCGGCCGAGCGTCTGCTGGCCGCCTTCGGGCGGGAGAACTTCTACCTGGAGATGCAGAACGACCTCCTGCCGGGCACGCGCGCGCTGCTGGCCGCCCTGGAGGAGCTGGACGGCGCCCTGGGCGTGGGGACGGTGGCGACCAACAACGTCCACTACGCCGCCCGCGAGGAGTTCCCCGTCCATGACCTGCTCACGTGCGTGCGCACCCTCACCCGCCTGGAGGACGTCCACCCGGAGAGGCGCCTGAACGCCGAGAACCATTTGAAAGGCCCGCGCGAGATGGCCCGGCTCTTCCGCGCCTATCCCCGCGCCGTCGCCAACACGCTGGAGATCGCCAGCCGTTGCCGGCCGGCCCTGGACCTCTCCCGGCGGCGGTACCCGGCCTTTCCCCTGCCTCCCGGGGCGGGGGGCGACGCGGTGGCCTACCTGCGCCACCTGGTCCATGACGGGGCGGCGCGGCGCTATGGCCGGGTCACCGGCGCCGTGCGGGAGCGCCTGGAGCACGAGCTCGCCGTGATCGCGCATCTGGGCTTCGCCGACTACTTCCTGCTGGTCTGGGACGTGGTGCGCTTCGCCCGCCGGGAGGGGATCCGCTGCGCCGGGCGGGGCTCCGCGGCGGACTCGGCGGTGGCCTATTGCCTGGGCATCACCGATGTCGACGCCCTGGGGCGGGGGCTGCTCTTCGAGCGGTTCATGAGCCTGGAGCGGGCGGAACAGCCGGACATCGACGTGGACTTCGACGCCCGGCACCGCGATCGGGTGGCCGCCTACGTCCGGGAGAAGTACGGCGGCGAGCGGGTGGCCGCCGTCTGCACGTACAGCACCTTCCGCGCCCGGTCCGCCCTGCGGGACCTGGGCAAGGCCATGGACCTGCCCGAGGACGAGATCGACCGCCTGGCCAAGCGCATGCCCTGGATCCACGCCGACGAGATCGAGCCGGCCCTGGACCGTTTCCCCGAGCTGCGCGCCTACTGCGCGGAGGTGGAGCGGGCGGCCCCGGGGGGCGGCTCCGTGCGGGAGCGCTACCGCCTGCTCTTCCAGGCGTGCGCCCGGGTGGCCGGGTTCCCGCGGCACATGGGCACGCACCTGGGGGGTCTCGTGATCGCCGGCGATCCCCTCACCGACGTGACACCCCTGCAGCGATTCGCCAAGGGCGCTGTCGTCTGCCAGTTCGACAAGCGCTGGGTGGAGGAGCTCGGGTTGTTGAAGCTCGACCTCCTCTCCCTGCGCGCCCTCTCCGCCCTGGAGGACGCCGCGGCCGCCGCCGGCGTCGGGGCGGGCGGCGGCCCAGGCGCGGGTGGCGGGATCCCGCCCGATGACCCCGAGACGTTCGTCATGATCCGGCGGGGCGAGACCATCGGGGTCTTCCAGCTCGAGAGCCCGGCCCAGCGGGCGCTCCAGGCCCGTCTGGGGGCCGAGGGGATGGAGGACATCGTGGCCAGCCTGGCCCTCATCCGGCCCGGGCCGATCAAGGGGAACATGGTGGAGCCCTTCGTCGCCCGGCGGCAGGGGCGGGAGCCCGTGACCTACCTGCACCCGGCGCTGGAGCCGATCCTGGCCAAGACGTACGGGGTGGTGCTGTACCAGGAGCAGGTGATCGACATCGCGCGCACCGTGGCCGGCTTCACGCCGGGCGAAGCCGACCGGCTGCGGCGGGTGATGAGCCACGCCCGCTCCCACGCCGAGATGGCGGAGATCGGGCGGGAGTTCGTGGCCCGGGCCGTCGGGAACGAGGTGGAGGAGGCGGCGGCCGAGCGGATCTTCGCCTGCATCGCCGGCTACGCCAGCTATGGCTTCTGTGAGGCGCACGCCGCGGCCTTCGCCGCCACCGCGTACCGGACCGCCTACCTGGCGCGCCATCACCCGGCGGAGTATTTCGCTGCCCTGCTCACCCACCAGCCCATGGGCTACTACCCGCCGGCTACCCTGTGCGTCGAGGCGCGGCGGCGGGGCGTGGCCGTCCTGGGGCCGGACGTGAACCGGAGCGAGCGGGGATTCACCGTCGAGGCGGCGCCCGCCACCCCCAGGCCGGGCGTGCCCGCCGCCTCCAGCCCGGGCGCGCCCGCCGGCAAGGCGATCCGCGTCGGGCTCGGCAGCGTGAAGGGGCTCTCGGAGCGCTCCCTCACAGCCCTCCTCGCGGCGCGCGGGGAGGGCGGGCCGTTCCGTTCCCTCGCCGACCTCCTGGCGCGGGTGGATCTGGCGGTGGACGAGGCGGAGGGGCTCATCCTCTGCGGCGCCTGCGACGGCCTTCACCCCGGCGGAGAACCGAACCGCCGCGCGCTGCTCTGGCACCTGCGCGACCTCTTGGAAAGGGCGCGGGGTGGGTGGCGGGCGGAGGGCGGCGGACTCCTCGCGGGCGGCGTGCCCGAGCCGCCCCGCATCCCCGATTTCACCGCGGCGGAGAAGGTCCGCTGGGAGTACGAGATCCTGGGCCTCCCGGTCTCCCGCCATCCCATGGAGATGTGCCGCGCGCGGCTCCGGCGCCTCGGCTACGCCGACAGCCGCAGCTTGCGGGAGAGGGAGGAGGGGGAGAGGGTGCGCATCGCCGGCCTGCCCGTCCGGCCTCACCGCCCGCCCACTCGCAGCGGACGCACCGTAGTGTTCCTCTCCCTGGAGGACGAGTTCGGCCTCGCC
>JBBITQ010000015.1:6142-8934 GCA_037440685.1 Clostridiales bacterium | reverse complement strand
GTGACCGTTTTCGAGGACGTCTACCGGCGTCACGGGCATCTCCTCTTCGCGGGCGAGGCGGTGCCGCTGGCGGTGTCCGGCCGCGTGGAGTGGCGGGGGGAGGGGGTGAGCGTGACGGCTGGCGAGATCGTGCGGCTGGCGGATGTGCTGCGGCGTGGCGGCTGGCGCCGGCCGGCGGTATCATGGTAAGTGTCCCGCGGCGGGCAGGCGCTGCTCCGGAGCCGGGAAGAGGGATGGCCGGAGGGGCGAGGGGCAAGAATTGATAGGTGGCCGAGTCGCGCTCAGCCCGGACGGTCCGGCCCGGGGAGTCCCGCGGCAGCCGGGGTCGGGCGGCGCGGCTGGCCCGCGCGAGACGACGGAAGGGGAAGGGGAGCGGTTTGCCCGGCGAGTTCGAGGGGAAGAGGGTGGCCCTGGTCGGCCTCGGGATCAGCAACCTGGCCGTGGCCCGTTTCCTGCTCCGGCAGGGGGCGCGCGTCACCGTCTGCGACCAGAAGCCGGCCGGGGAATTGGGCGAGCGCTACCGCGCCCTGGCTGGCGCCGCGGTGGAGTGGCACCTGGGTCCGGGATACCTTGAGGCTATCGCGCCCGGGCCGGGGCGCCCGGCTTTCGATTACATATTCCTGACGCCGGGGATGAGGAAGGACCTGCCGGAGATCCACGCCGCCCGCGCCCACGGCGCCCGGTTGGACAGCGAGATCGGCCTCTTCTTCCGGTATTGTCCCGCACCCATCGTGGGCATCACAGGCAGCGCCGGCAAGACGACGACCACCACCCTTGCGGGCTTCATCCTGCGCGAGACCGGGCGGCGCGTCCACGTGGGGGGCAACATCGGCCAGCCCCTCTTGGAAGAACTGGACGCGATCGGGCCGGAGGACCTGGTCGTCCTGGAGCTCTCCAGCTTCCAACTCCAGATGCTGGACCGGAGCCCCCACGTCGGCGTCGTGCTCAACCTCAGGCCCAACCATCTGGACATCCACGCCTCCTTCGAGGAGTACGCCGAGTCCAAGCGCAACATCATCCGGTTCCAGGGGCCGGGGGACGTGGCGGTCGTGAACGCCGACGACCCCGCCGTCGCCGCCTGGGGGGAGGGGGCGCCGGGGCGGGTGCTCCGCTTCAGCCGCAGGGAAGAGGTTGGCCGGGGCGCGTTCCTCCGCCGGACCCAGGCGGGGACCGCTGAGGCTCGCGCGCCGGGGGAGCCGGGCGGCCGCGTGGACCCCGAGGCCTTGGTGGTGCTGCGGGGGGTAGCGCCCCTCTTGCGGGAAGGGGAGGAGGCCGCGGTGGGGCGGGCGGGGGAGATTCCCCTGCCGGGTGCCCACAACGTCTCCAACGTCCTGGCCGCCCTGGTCGTGGGCGCCGCCTGCGGGGCGCCGCTCGACCGCGCCTGGGAGGCGGTGCGCGCCTTCCGCGGGGTGGAGCACCGGCTCGAGCTGGTGCACGAAGTGGGGGGCGTCCGCTATTACAACGACTCCATCGCCACGGCGCCGGACCGCACCGAGGCGGCCCTGGACAGCTTCACCGACCCGATCATCCTCATCGCTGGCGGGTACGATAAGAAGATCCCCTTCGACGGGTTGGCCGAAAAGGTGGTGGAGCGGGTGAAGGCCCTGGTGCTCATGGGGACCACGGCGCCGAAGATCGCGCGCGCCGTGGCCGAGGCGGCCGCGCGCCGGGGCGTGGCTCCACCACCCGTGGACCGCGCGCGCGACCTGGCCGAGGCGGTGGCGATGGCGGCGGCACGGGCGGTCCCGGGCGACGTCGTGCTCCTCTCGCCGGCCTGTGCCAGCTACGATATGTTCACCAACTATGAGGAGCGCGGCCGGCGCTTCAAGGAGATCGTCAGCCGGCTCTGATGCGGATCCGGTGGCGCGGCAAAGCCGCTGCGCGGCGGAGGCGCGCGGCTTCAACGGCGGATGAGGGCCCCCAGCACGGCTGTCGCTACCAGGACGATCGTACCCCATTGCAGCCTGCGGACTTCCCGCAGACCGCCGTCGATTTTCCCGTCGAGGCGGGCGACCTCGGCTTCGATCTTGCTGTCGAGGCGGGTGAACCTATCCTCGATCTTGGCGTCCAGGGCTGCCTGGCCGTTTTGGAGTGCGAGCAGGCGGGCGTCGATCTGCTGCAGGTACTTCCCTTGCCAGTTGATCTCCTGCGAGCCGGTGGCCACCGCGCTCATCCCCTCTTGCCTCCGTATTGTCGCCCGCGGAGCGGCTAAGATCCCATCTGGAAACAGATTACATCTGCTGCATGTTGGTCGTCAATCCCTTTTTGCGCCCGGATACCACTGGGCGGGAAGGAAACGGCGCCCTGGCCACCGAAGAATCACCGGCGGTGATCCCCCTTGTCCCGCAAGTTCGTCCATCTGCACGTGCACTCCGAGTACAGCCTCCTGGACGGCGCCTGCCGGGTCGATGAGCTGCCGATGCGCGCGGCGGAGCTGGGCATGGGAGCGGTGGCCGTCACCGACCACGGCGTGATGTACGGCGTCATCGGCTTCTACAAGGCCTGCCGGAAGGCGGGCGTGCGCCCCGTCATCGGCTGTGAGATCTACGTGGCGCCGCGCTCCCGGTTCCAGAAAGAGCCCAAGGTCGACGACGAGAACTTCCACCTGGTCCTCCTGGCGGCGGACCAGGAAGGGTACCGCAACCTGGTGCGCCTGGTCTCCCTGGCGTCGCTGGAGGGCTTCTACTACAAGCCGCGGGTGGACAAGGAGCTCCTCGCCCGGTACGGCAAGGGTCTCATCGCCCTCTCCTCCTGCCTCGGGGGCGAGATCCCGAAGAAGCTCCTGCGCGGCG
>JBBITQ010000015.1:706-6113 GCA_037440685.1 Clostridiales bacterium | reverse complement strand
CGCTCCGGGCCGCCGGCGAGTACGTGGACATCTTCGGCCGCGAGAACTTCTTCGTCGAGCTGCAGGACCACGGGATCCCCGAGCAGCGGCGCGTGAACCCGGAGCTGATCGCGCTCGCCCGCCGCCTCGGGGTGGGGCTCGTGGCCACCAACGACGTCCACTACCTGAACCGTGAGGACGCCCAGGCCCACGACGTCCTGGTCTGCATCCAGACGGGCAAGACGGTGGACGACCCCAGCCGCCTCCGGTACCCCGGCGGCCAGTTCTACCTGAAGTCGCCGGAGGAGATGGAGGCCGTGTTCCGGGACTGGCCGGAGGCTCTGGAGAACACGGTGGCCATCGCCGAGCGGTGCGCCGTGGAGTTCCAGTTCGGGCAGGTCCACCTGCCGCACTACGAACTGCCGGAGGGCTACGACGCCGCGGGCTACCTGCGCAAGCTGTGCGGCGAGAGGCTGCCGCAGCGGTACCCGGAGCTGTCGGAGGCGGCGCGGTGCCTGGCCCAGGGCGGTCCGGCGGAGGAGGCGGCCGCCCTGGCGCCGCCCGGGGCGCGGCCGGTGATCGAGCGGCTCTACTACGAGCTTTCCGTCATCGAGAGGATGGGTTACCCCGGGTATTTCCTCATCGTGCAGGACTTCATCTCGCACGCCCGCCAGAAGGGTATCGCCGTCGGGCCGGGGCGCGGTTCGGCGGCCGGGAGCCTGGTGGCGTACGTCCTGGGGATCACGGGGATCGATCCCCTGCGCTACAACCTCCTCTTCGAGCGCTTCCTCAACCCCGAGCGCGTGAGCATGCCGGACATGGACATCGACTTCGACGACCGGCGCCGCGGCGAGGTGATCGATTACGTCCGCGAGCGGTACGGTGAGGAGCGTGTGGCCCAGATCATCACCTTCGGCCGCATGCTGGCGCGGGCCGTGCTGCGCGACGTGGGGCGCGCTCTGGGGATGCCCTACGGCGACGTGGACAAGATCGCCAAGATGGTGCCGGCCTCGCTTGGTATGACGCTGGACAAGGCCCTGGAGCTCAGCCCGGAGCTGCGCGAGGCCTACGAGCAGCGGGCGGAGGTGCGCACCCTCGTCGACCTGGCGCGACGACTGGAGGGCCTGCCGCGCCACGCCTCAGTGCACGCGGCCGGTGTCGTCATCGCGCGCGACCCGCTGATGGACCACGTCCCCTTGCAGCGCATGGCCGATGACAAGCGGGGCGAGGGGATTGTCGTCACCCAGTTCCCCATGAACATCCTGGAGGAACTGGGCCTGCTCAAGTTCGACTTCCTGGGCCTGCGCACCCTGAGCGTCATCGAGGAGGCCAGCCGGCTGGCCTCCGAGGCCTGCGGGCGGGAGAGCGACCCCTACACCCTTCCCCTCGACGACCCAGCCACCTACGACCTCCTCGGCCAGGGGCAGACGGCGGGCGTGTTCCAGCTCGAGTCCACCGGCATGCGCGAGATGCTCAAGGACCTCAAACCCACGTGCCTGGAGGACATCATCGCCGCGGTGGCCCTGTACCGGCCGGGGCCCATGGAGAACATCCCCGAGTTCATCCGCTCCAAGCACGAGGGGGACATCAAGTACCTGCACCCGCTCCTGGAGCCGATCCTGAAGGACACGTACGGGATCATGGTCTACCAGGAGCAGATCATGCAGGTGGCGAGCGCCATGGCCGGCTTCACCCTGGGCCAGGCCGACATCCTGCGCCGGGCCGTGGGGAAGAAGAAGAAGGAGGTCCTGGACGCCCAGCGGGAGGTCTTCGTCAACGGCTGCGTCCAGCAGGGGCACCCCAGGAAGCTGGCCGAGGAACTCTACGACCTCATCGTCAAGTTCGCTAATTACGGTTTCAATCGCTGTTTGCCTGGGGATACCCGCGTTTTGGACTACGATACCGGTGATCTGATCCCGATCGCTCGGCTGGTGGCCGAGGGAAGGCGTCCTGCCGTGGTGACTCTGGGGCTCGACGGCAAGCTCTGCCGGGGCGAGGTGGCTGGCGTATTCTCCAACGGGATTAAGCCGGTATTCCGCCTCGTGACCGCCAGCGGCCGGAGTATCCGGGCGACGGCCACGCACCGTTTTCTGTGCTTCGATGGGTGGAGGGAGCTTGGTGATCTTCGGGTCGGTGACCGCATCGCGGTACCCCGCATACTGCCGACGGCGGCGGCCGAGCGGTGGCCCCAACACAAGCTGGCCGTGCTCGGTTACGTCATGGCCGAGGGGAATATCTGCCATCCCTTCTCGTTTTATTACTACACTAAGGACGAACGCGAACTGGCCGATTACCTCCTCCATTTGGAGAAGTTCGAGAACACCGTGGGGCGGGTGGACCGGTCCAAGTCTGCGATAGCCGTGTATGCCAGGCGTCTTGACCGTCGCCGTCCTTCTGAGGCGGTCACCTGGCTGCGCGGTCTGGGGATCTGGGGACAGAAGGCGACCGAGAAGAGCCTGCCGGATGCCGTATTCCGTTTACACCCGGACGATTTGGCCGTCCTCCTGGGCAAGATGTGGGTGGGGGATGGGTGCATCGACCCTGACCGGCAGATGATGTATTACGCGACCTCCTCACGGAGTCTGGCCGTCCAGGTCCGGCATCTCCTCCTGAGGCTGGGCATTCTGAGCAGTATTCACGTGAAAACGTTTCGTTACCGGGGTGGCCACCGGAAAGGTTATACTGTTCACATCCATGGCCATGAGAACTTCCGGCGTTTTGCTGAAACCCTGGGAAGGCACCTAGTCGGCGGGGCCGAGGAGCGGCTGACGGCATTGCTCGCCTCCCATCCCTTTCTGCGCGAGCAGCCGGCCGGGGCCATTGCGAGGGGTACTAATGATGTGATCCCTGCCGATGCTCTGGCATTGGTACGGGCGGGGGCGGCCCGACACGGCTATGGTTACAAAGAGCTTGCTGCTTCATGCGGTATCGCGTGGCGGCTATTCATGGCGGACTCGCGTAAGAAAGAGTTTCGGCGGGAAACGCTTGCGATCTTGGCACGACGGCTGGGGTCGACTCCTCTTGGACAACTGGCCCACTCCGATATTCTATGGGACCGGGTCGTGGCCATCGAGCCCGACGGCGAGGAGGAGACCTTCGACCTCACCGTGGCTGGCACCCACAACTTCGTGGCGGAGGATGTCATAGTTCACAACTCTCATGCTGCCGCCTATGGCTACCTCGCCTACATCACCGCCTGGCTGAAGGCCAACTTCCCCGCTCAGTTCATGGCGGCACTCCTCACCAGCGTGGCCGACAACAGCGACAAGGTGGCCGAGTACATACGGGAGTGCGTGCGCATGGGGCTCCCGGTCCTGCCGCCGGACGTGAACGAGAGCCGGGCCGAGTTCGCGGTGGTGGGGGGTCGCATCCGCTTCGGCCTGGCAGCCGTGAAGAACGTGGGGCTAGCTGCCGTGGAATCGATAATCGGGGCCCGGGAGCGCGGCGGACCGTTCCGCTCTCTCGCCGACTTCCTGCTCCGCGTGGACACGCGCACCGTGAACCGGCGGGCGGTCGAAAGCCTCATCAAGGCCGGCGCCCTCGACGCGCTGGGGGCCAAGCGGGCCCAGCTTCTCGAGGTGCTGGAGACGGCCATGCAGCGGGTCCAGGAAGCCCAGGCCAGCCGTAGCGCGGGGCAGGTATCCCTCTTCGACGCCCTGGGGGGTGCTTCCGGACCGGCGCCGGTGCCGGTGGCCGAGGTGCCGCTCCCGCCTGTCGCCGAATTCCCGCCCAACCGCCTCCTGGCCATGGAGAAGGAGGTGTTGGGGCTCTACCTCTCGGGCCATCCGCTGGCTGGCCGGGAGGCGGAGCTGGCGGCGCGCGCTTCGACCGCCGTCAGCGACCTCAAAGATCTGCCGGAGGGCGAGAAGGTGTGCGTCGCCGGGCTGGTGATGGCGGCGCGCCGGGTGATGACCAGGAACGGAGAGCAGATGGCCTTCGTCACTCTTGAGGACCTCTCGGGCCAGGTGGAGGTGGTGCTTTTCCCGCGCACGCTGGCCCGGTGCCGCGACCTCGTGCGCGAGGACGGGCTGGTGGTGGTCTCGGGCCGCGTCTCCTGGCGCGACGAGCAGGTCACGGTGGTGGCGGAGGAGGTGACGGCCCTGAGGGGGGAAGGGGCGGCGGAGACGGCGGCGGCCGCGGAGGAGGTGCAGGCCCTCTTCCTGCGCGTCCGGGGCGAGGCCGGCCCCGACCTGTTCGCCCGTATCAAGGAAGTGCTCTCCAGTTACCCGGGCACCGTGCCGGTCTACCTGTGGATCGCCGCGGCGCGCAAGGCCATCCTCGCCGATCGGCGCTACTGGATCAAGCCGCAAGCGGCCTTGCTCGGCCACTTGGAAGCCCTGCTTGGACAGGGGAGCGTGGCGTGGTATAATGTACCCCCTTCACAAACGATACAAAGCCTGTCACAGGGCTCATAGAAGGGGCGTGCGAGCCATGCGCAGCCGCGTCATCGAACTCCTGCTGGAGCGCGGAGTGACGCTGGAAGACATCGGCCGGCTGGTGTTCGAGCTGCAGAACAAATACCAGCGGGATCTGACCCTGAAGGAGTGCGTCGCCTGCGTGGAGAAGGTGCTGGAGAAGCGGGAGGTCCAGTACGCCATCCTCACGGGGATAGCCCTGGACATCCTCGCGGAACGGGGCCTCCTGCCCGAACCCCTGCAGGCCGTCGTCGCCCGCGACGAACCGCTCTACGGGGTCGACGAGACCCTGGCGCTGGGCATCACCAACGTCTACGGCTCCATCGGGTTCACTAACTTCGGCTTCCTCGACCGTCAGAAGATCGGCATCCTGCACCGCCTGGACCGCGAAGAGCAGGAGCAGGGCCGGGTGCATACCTTCCTGGACGACCTCCTGGCTGGGGTCGCCGCCGCGGCCGCAGCCAAGCTCGCCCACCAGCGGGCGGACGAGGCTGCCGGCATCGTCCGCCGGGGTAAGACCAGGCGGGCGGCCTCCGGCTAGCGGGAAGGCAGGAGAGCCGCGAGGGGCACCACCGCGATCCCCGCTCGTTCCAGGCCGGGGATCGTCTCCTCCAGCGCCTCCAGCGTCGCCGGGTGCACGTGCCCTATGCCGATGGCCGCGCCCTTTTCGCCCGCCAGGCGCGCCAGCTTCCACACCTGCTCCCTCACCTGCTCCACCTCCTTGACGTTGTCCAGGAACACGTCGCGGCGCAGGACGGGTATGCCCAGTTCCGCCGCCACCCGGTCCACTACGGAACTCCCCGTGGTGAGGCTGTCCAGGAAGAACAGGCCTCGCCGGTCGACCTCCCGCAGGACCGCCGCCACCACCTCGGGATCCGCCGTGGCGCGGGAGCCGGTGTGGTTGTTCACCCCAGAGGCCTGGGGCACCTCGGCCAGGTCGCGGTCGAGGATGCGCGCCACCTCGGCCTCGGACGTGCCCGCGGCGATCGCGTCGGGATCGGCGCGTTCCCCGG
>JBBITQ010000015.1:0-679 GCA_037440685.1 Clostridiales bacterium | reverse complement strand
GATCAGCACCTCGCGGCCGTGCGCCCGCGCCAGGGCGGCCGCCCGGCGCGTGGTGGGACGGCCGGGGATGACGGCTGCCGTGAACGGGACGCCGGACTCCAGCATCCGGCTCTCCGCCGGGTTGCCGAGGCCGAAGTCGTCTATGACGATCGCCACCTTCGCGGGCCGCAGCCCTGGCAGCGGTTCCGGGACGGGCGGCGTCGGTCGCGGTGGCGCGGGAGCGGAGGGGGGCGGACCGGGAGGCGGGGCGCCGGGGTTCGGGCGGGGCGGCGCACCCCGTTCGGCGAGGAGGACGAAGGCGAGCGCGCCGCCGGCCATGAGGACGATGGCCGTCGTCGCCAGCGACGCCGGCGTGCGCCTCCCACCGCGTGCATCACCAGGTTCGCGCCCGTTCATGTCCGTTCCCCGGTTATAGTTTGCGCCGATCATCCCCCGCCTTGGCGCGGACATATACTGGATAGTGCCAGCTCGGGCGAGAATCGCAGGCACCACAGAAGCGGGCGCGCCTGACAGGGGGGACAGCCCATGTGGCTGGCGGGTCAGGACTGGTCGCTCCACCGCAAGGGCCCGCGGGATCAGGCCCGTCATCAGGAGAAAGTCAGAGAGGCCATCCGGGAGAACCTGGCCGACCTGCGCGAGGACGTCGAGGAACTCCGCCACCGGGTCATGGCCAGTCTCC
>JBBITQ010000014.1:9548-12795 GCA_037440685.1 Clostridiales bacterium | reverse complement strand
ATGACATCGCCATGCATGTGGCGGCGGCGGCTCCCCGGTACGTGCGGCGCGAGGAGGTGCCGGCCGAGGTGGTGGATAAGGAGCGCGCCATCCTGCGCGCCCGCACCATCGAGGAGGGGAAGCCGGCCCATGTCGCCGACCGGATCGTGGAGGGGCGGCTGGGGAAGTTCTTCGCCGAGGTCTGCCTCGAGGAGCAGGCCTTCGTGAAGAATCCGGACATCACGGTGGGCGATCTGGTGAAGCAGGCCATCGCCAAGCTGGGGGAGAACATCGTCATTCGCCGCTTCGCCCGCTTCGAGATGGGCGAGGCGACTCCGCAGGGGCAGGAGTAGCACCGGAGGTGCCCGATCCTTGACGACCAGCAACAGCTCCGGCACGCGACCGAAGTACCGGCGGGTGGTGCTGAAGCTCAGCGGCGAGGCCCTGGCCGGCAGCCAGGGGTTCGGGATCGACCCGGCGGTGGTGGACAGCATTGCCCGGCAGGTCAAGGAGGTCGTGGATCTCGGGGTTCAGGTGGCGGTGGTGGTCGGCGGCGGCAACTTCTGGCGCGGTCTAGCGGGGCACGCCCGCGGCATGGACCGGGCCACCGCCGATTACATGGGGATGCTGGCCACGGTGATCAACGCCCTGGCCCTGCAGGACGCCCTGGAGCAGAACGGCGTGGACACGCGCGTCCAGACGGCGATCGAGATGCGGGCGCTGGCCGAGCCGTACATAAGGCGCCGGGCCATCCGCCATCTTGAGAAGGGGCGGGTGGTGATCTTCGCGGCCGGTACCGGGAACCCGTTCTTCTCCACCGACACCGCCGCGGCCCTGCGCGCCGCGGAGGTGGAGGCCGAGGTGATGCTCAAGGCCACCAAGGAGAGCGGCGTCTTCGACTCCGATCCCCGCACCAACCCCGAGGCCCGGCTCTTCGAGCACATCGACTACATCGACGTGCTGCAGAGGGGGTTGCGGGTGATGGATTCCACCGCCACCTCCCTCTGCATGGACAACCGGATCCCCATCATCGTTTTCGACCTGAACGTCGAGGGGAACATCCGCCGCGCCGTGATGGGAGAAAACGTCGGCACGCTCGTGGGGGGATAGGAGCTCATGGTCGACGAGGTGCTCAGAGACAGCGAGGAGCGCATGCGCAAGAGCGCCGAGGTGTTCCGCAGGGAGATGGCCGCCCTGCGGGCGGGGCGGGCCACGCCGAGCCTCCTCGATAAGATCACGGTCGACTACTATGGCGTCCCGACGCCGATCAACCAGTTGGCGACCGTCACTGTCCCCGAGCCGCGGCAACTGCTCATCCAGCCCTGGGACAAGAGCGTGGTCGGCAGCATCGAGAAGGCGATCGCCAAGTCCGACCTGGGTCTCACGCCGACGAGCGACGGCTCGGTGATCCGGCTCATCCTGCCCCAGCTCACCGAGGAACGGCGCAACGAGTTGGTGCGGCAGGCGCGGAAGAAGGCGGAGGACGAGCGGGTGGCCATCCGCAACATCCGCCGCGAGGCCAACGACATGATCAAGGAGCTGGAGAAGGCGGGGGACATCTCGGAGGACGAGGGGCGGCGCGCCCAGGAGAGCATCCAGAAGCTCACCGACAAGTACGTCGCCGAGATCGACGCCATCCTCCAGGCCAAGGAAAGGGAGATCATGGAGGTTTGACGGCGGTGGCTGTTCCCCTCGTGGTGGCGCTGCCCCTGGCCGAGGCGCTGGCCGCGCTGGAGGCCGCGGGGTGCGCCTGCCGGGAGATCGTGCATACGGCCGCGCCGCGGGACCGGGGCCGTCAGGGCGGCGAGCTGTTCGTGGTGCGTCAGCAGCCGGTGGGGGAGCGGGAGGTGCGCCTCACGGTGGCGCGGCATCCCGGCCGGCCGGAGGTGTGAAAGCGGTGGCATGGCAGCGGGAGGTTTCGCTGGCCGACTGTGATGCTGCGGCGCCGGGCATCGACCGGGCGCGGGTGCCCCGCCATGTGGCCATCATCATGGACGGCAACGGGCGCTGGGCCAGGAAGCGCGGCCTGCCCCGCACCGCCGGGCACCGGGCCGGCGTCAAAGCCCTGCGGGAAGTGGTGGCCGCCTGCGCCGACATCGGCGTGGAGTACCTCACCCTCTTCGCCTTCTCGACCGAGAACTGGCAGCGGCCGCGGCCCGAGGTATCGGCCCTCATGGATCTACTCGTGGAGTCGCTGCGGACCTACCTCGAGGAGCTGCAACAGCAGGGGGTGCGTGTGCGGGCCATCGGCCACGTGGACGGCCTGCCGCCCCGGGCGCGCCAGGCGGTGCAGGAGGCCATCGCGGCCACGGCCGGCAACAGGCGGCTCACGCTCGTCTTCGCCCTCAACTACGGCGGCCGGAGGGAGATCGTGGACGCCGCCCGCGCCATCGCGCGCCGGGTGGAGGCCGGGGACCTGCGTCCCGAGGACATCGACGAGACGGTGTTCGGGCGTTTTCTTTACACCGCCGACCTGCCGGATCCCGACCTCCTCATCCGCCCGAGCGGGGAGATGCGGGTGAGCAACTTCCTCCTCTGGCAGCTCGCGTACACCGAGCTCTACGTCACGCCGGTCCTCTGGCCCGACTTCAGCCGGCACGAGCTCTTCGAGGCCATCCGGGACTTCCAGCGCCGCGAGCGCCGGTTCGGGCGCGTGGGTGGCACCCCCCGCGCCGGCGAGGGTGACGGTGGTTGCTAGGCTGGCGTGTCGCCAGCGCCATCGCGGGCATTCCCCTCCTCTTGGGCGTGACATATCTCGGCGGCTGGTGGCTGGCGCTCCTCGTGGCGGCGCTTTCGGTCTTGGGCGCCGAGGAGATGGCCCGCCTCCTGCAGGCGCGCGGGCCGGTCTATCGCTGGCCGGTGCGCCTGTGGGCGGCCGCGAGCGCCGTCCTGGCCTCGTGGCGACCGGAATGGCTGGGCGAGGCGCTGGCCGGGGCGGCGTTCGCCCTGGCGGTGATGGCCACCGTCGCTGCGGCGGGCGCCCGCGCGGCCCCTCAGGTGGAGGGGGCGGCTGGGCGGTGGCTGCTGACCCTGCCCGCCCTGATCTACCCGTCCGTCCCCCTGGCGCTCATGGGGGCCCTGCGCCGTCTGGATGCTGCGGCGGCCCCGGGCTGGGGGCCGCTGTGGCTCGTGCTGTTCGTGATTTGGGCGGGTGACAGCGCCGCCTACTTCTTTGGGCGGTGGCGGGGCCGGCGGCGGCTGGCGCCGGCTTTGAGCCCCCGGCAAGACGCTGGAGGGGGTGGCGGCCGGGCTCCTGGCCAGCGCCGCG
>JBBITQ010000014.1:0-9480 GCA_037440685.1 Clostridiales bacterium | reverse complement strand
GGGGGGGGGGCGGGCGTGGCCGGCGACCTCTTCGAGTCCCTCCTGAAGCGCGCGGCGGGCGTCAAGGACTCGGGCGCCCTGATCCCCGGCCACGGGGGGGTGCTGGACCGCTTCGACAGCCTGGCCTTCGCCCTCCCGGTCGCCTACTGCCTGCTCGCCTGGCGCTTCGGGCCGCTCTCCCCTTGACTTGCGGGGGCATGAGAGTAATATCCTGGTAGAAAGCGCGGAAGGGGGAGCGCATTGGGGCAGGCCTTGAAGTCTTACGCTTATCTGGCGGGCTTCCTCCTGGCCAGCTTCATCTTCTTCAAGTACGTGCTCCCCTTCATCTTCCCCTTCGTGCTCGCCCTGTTCCTGGCCGTGTTCATCGACCCGGCCGTCGCCGGGATGGAGCGCAGGCTGCGCCTGCCGCGGGCCGTCGGGGCGGCCGTGGTCATCGTGGCGGTCCTGGGCATCTCCGCGTTCCTTCTCGTCGTCGGCATGGCGCGGCTGGGGTTGGAGCTGGTGGACCTCATGGGCTCGCTCCCCCTGGGGTATCAGCAGCTCACGGACCTGGTGGAGGGTGCGGCCGAGATGCTCGGCCAGTTCTCCGCCAGCCTGCCGCCGGTGCTCAAGCAGGTGCTGGACCGGCAACTGGCGGGGAGCTACCAGACGCTGGTCGGTCTCCTGAACGGGGTGGTCACCGCCCTGCAGAACTTGCTGGCCGCGCTGCCGGGCCTGGCGATGGTCTTCCTGATCACCGCCATCGCCACCTATCTCATCAGCCGGGACAAGGTCATCATCCGGTCGTTCCTCATCGGCTGGGTGCCGAGGGAGTGGCGCACGGGGGTACTGGCGATCAAGGCCGACGTCCTCGCCTCCACCGTGGGGCTGATCAAGGCCCAGGCCGTGCTGGTCTTCCTGACCTTCCTGGTGGTCCTTGGCAGCCTGACCGCCCTGGGCGCGCGCTACGCCCTGAGCATGGCCGTCCTGGCTGCGTTCCTGGACGTCCTGCCCGTGCTGGGGCCGTCCCTGCTCTTCATCCCCTGGGCCGCCTATGCCTTCCTCACAGGTGACGCGTCCCTGGCGTTCTGGCTGCTCGTCCTGTACGGCGGCGTGGCCCTGGTGCGCGGGGTGGCGCAGCCGTACGTCATCGGCGAGCGCCTGGGCCTCCACCCCCTCACGGTGCTGGTGGCTCTCTATCTGGGCGTCAAGGTCTGGGGCCCCGCCGGCTTCGTCTACGGCCCCCTGGTGGCGATCGTGCTGAAGGCGGCCATCGCGAGCGGCCTGTTGCCCGCCGGCCCCGGCGGCGGGGGGAGGGCGGCGTGAAGCGGCTGGTCATCCTGGGCTCCACGGGGTCCATCGGGCGGCAGGCGCTGGACGTGGTGGGGCGGCATCCGGAGCGGTGGCGGGTGGTGGGACTGGCCGCGGGGAGCCGGGGGCGGGAGCTGGCGGAGCAGGCGCGCCGCTTCCGCCCCGAGGCGGTGGCGGTGGCTGACGTCGGGGTCGCCGCCGAGCTGGAGCACGACCTGCGGCCGCTGGGGATCGAGGTGCTCGCCGGCCCGGAAGGGGTGAGGAGCCTCGCCGCCATGCCCGGGGCGGACCTGGTCCTCTCGGCCATGGTGGGGAACGCCGGGCTCCTGCCCACCTACGAGGCGATCAGGGCCGGCAGGGACGTGGCCCTGGCCAACAAGGAGACCCTCGTGGCGGGGGGCGAGGTGGTGGTGGCGGCCGCGGCGGCGCGCGGGGTGAGCCTCATCCCCGTGGACAGCGAGCACAGCGGCGTGTTCCAGTGCCTGCACGGGGAACGGGCCGGCGAGGTGCGGCGCGTCATCCTCACTGCCTCCGGCGGCCCCTTTCGCGGCTGGAGCCGGGAGCGGATGGCCCGGGTGACGGCCGCCGACGCCCTGCGCCACCCCACCTGGCGCATGGGGCCGCGCATCACCGTCGACTCGGCCACGCTGATGAACAAGGGCCTGGAGGTGATCGAGGCCCACTGGCTCTTCGGGCTGCCGTACGACAGCATCGACGTGCTGGTGCACCCCGAGAGCATCGTCCACGCGCTGGTGGAGATGCGGGATGGCTCCGTCCTGGCGCAGATGAGCGTCCCGGACATGCGCCTGGCGATCCAGTACGCCCTCTCTCACCCGGAGCGGCTGCCTTCGCCCGTGGCGCCGCTGGACCTGGCGCGGGTCGGAAGCCTCCACTTCGAGGAGCCGGACCGCGAGGCGTTCCCGTGCCTGGACCTGGCCTATCAAGCGGGCCGGACGGGCGGGACCATGCCGGCGGTGATGAACGCCGCCAAGGAGGTGGCCGTCGACGCCTTCCTGGCGGGCGCGGCGGGATTCCACGACATCCCGCGGATCATTAATATAGTGATGGAGAGGCACCGGGTTCAGGTCCGGCCGAGCCTGGAGGACATCCTGGCCGCGGACGAGTGGGCGCGCGAGGCGGCCCGGGACCTGGTGGAGAGGGTGATCAGGCAGTGACGGCCGCCGTGGCCATCGTGCTCGTCTTCGGCGGGCTGATCTTATTCCACGAGCTGGGGCACTTCCTCATGGCCAAGCGGGCCGGGGTGCGGGTGGACGAGTTCGCCCTGGGCTTCGGGCCGCGGGTGGCCGGCGTGCGCCGCGGGGAGACCGAGTACTCGGTGCGCCTCCTCCCGCTGGGCGGGTTCGTGCGCATGGCCGGCATGTACCCGTTGCGGGACGAGAACCTGCCCCCTGTGCCGCCCGGCCGCGGGTTCAACGACCAGTCGGTCCGGCAGCGGGCCGGCATTGTGATGGCCGGGCCGGTGATGAACCTGCTCCTCGCCTGGGTCCTGCTCACCGCGGTGCTGGCGGCGGTGGGCGTCCCGCGGCCGACCCTGGAGGTGGCGCGGGTGGAGCCGGGGCTGCCCGCGGCCGCGGCGGGGCTGCGCCCAGGCGACGTGGTGCTGGCCATTGACGGCCGCCGCCTCGCCGGCTGGGAGGACCTGCAGCAGACGGTGAGCGCGCACCCGGGGCGGCGGCTGGTGTTCCGCGTGCGCCGGGACGGTGCGGAGCGCGACGTCCCCGTCACCCCGGAGGCGCGGGAGGGCGGGCGCGGCTTCGTGGGCATCGTGCCGGCCACCCGGGTCCAGCGGGTGAGCCTGGCGCGGGCGGTCCCCGAGGGGGCGCGCTGGACCTATGGCATCCTCGCCCTCACGGTGGAGGGCGCCGCCTCGGCGCTGGCCGGGCGGGGTACGTCGGAGATCCTGGGGCCGGTGGGCATCGGCCAGCAGATCGGCGAGGCCAGCCGGATGGGCCTCGGGTACCTGATGGTCCTGGCCGCGGTGCTGAGCGCTAACCTGGGGCTCCTGAACCTGCTCCCCATCCCGGCGCTGGACGGGAGCTGGCTCCTGTTCCTGGGCGTGGAGGCGATCCGGGGCCGGCCCGTCGACCCGGAGAAGCAGGGGATCATCAACTTCATCGGCTTTGCCTTCATGATGCTCCTCCTGCTGATGGTCACCTACCGCGACCTCTTGCGGCTCTCGAGCGGGTGACGGGGGCGGCGGGTCGCGGGCGCCGTTGCCAGCCGGGGTCGCACTCGGGCTGTGGCCGCGCGCGGGGCGCTGGACCAGGTGCGGGCCGGAGGGGAGGGGAGCGAGGTGCGGGAGCGGCGGAAGACCCGGGCCGTCCGGGTGCGCAACCTCATCATCGGGGGCGGAGCCCCGGTGTCCGTGCAGGGCATGGCCAAGACGGACACCCGGGACGCCGTCGCCACGGCGGCGCAGGTGGCGGAGATGGTGGCCGCAGGGTGCCAGCTCGCGCGCCTGGCGGTGCCGGACATGTCGGCGGCCCGGGCGCTGGGCGAGGTGCGGGCGCGCCTCGCCGACCTGGGGGTGGACGTGCCCCTCGTGGCGGACATCCACTTCGACCACCGCCTAGCCCTGGAAGCCCTGCGCCAGGGCGTCGACAAGCTCCGCATCAACCCGGGCAACATCGGCGGCCGGGAGAAGGTCAGGGCGGTGGTGGAGGCAGCCCGGGAGCGCGGGGTGCCCATCCGCATCGGGGTGAACGCCGGGTCGTTGGAGAAGGATCTGCTCGAGCGGCACGGCCGCACCCCGGAGGCGATGGTGGAGAGCGCCCTGCGCCATGCGGCGATCCTCGAGGAACTGGGCTTCGGCGACATCGTCGTCTCGCTCAAGGCGTCAGACGTCCCCACCACCGTCCGCGCCTACGAGCTGATGGCGGAACGCGCCGACTACCCGCTGCACCTAGGGGTGACCGAGGCGGGGCCGGGGCTCGCCGGCACGGTGAAATCGGCGGTGGGGATCGGCCACCTCCTCGCCCTGGGGATCGGCGACACCATCAGGGTGTCGATCACCGGCGACCCGGTGGCCGAGATCGCGGTGGGGATGGAGATCCTCTACGCCCTGGGGCTGAGGCGCAAGGCGCTGGAAATCGTCTCCTGCCCCACGTGCGGGCGCCTAGAGATCGACCTGCGCCGCGTGGTGCGCCAGGTGGAGGAGCGGCTGGCAGGCCTGGAGAAGCCGGTGAAGGTGGCCATCATGGGCTGCGCCGTCAACGGCCCCGGCGAGGCGGCTGAGGCGGACGTTGGCCTGGCGGGGGGACGCGGGGTGGGTATGATCTTCCGCCGCGGCCGCATGGTGCGCAAGGTGGCCGAGGAGGAGATGGTGGACGCCCTCGTCGAGGAGATAGGGCTTTTGCAAAAGGAGCTTTGAGGGGGGAGCGGGTTGCGCCTTTCCAGTCTCTTGGCGCCGACCCTGCGCGAGACGCCGGGGGAGGCGGAGATCGCCAGCCATCAGCTCATGCTGCGGGCCGGCCTGATGCGCAAGGTGGCGGCCGGGATATACACCTTTCTGCCCCTGGGGCACCGCGTGCTGTTTAAGGTGGAGCGGATCGTGCGTGAGGAGCTGGACCGCCAGGGATGCCAGGAGGTGCGGTTGCCCATCGTCCAGCCGGCGGAGATCTGGCATGAGACGGGGCGCTGGGCCGACTACGGCGACGAGATGTGGCGCCTCAAGGACCGCCACGGGCGGCAGTTCTGCCTCGGACCCACCGCCGAGGAGATGATCACCGACCTCGTGCGCAACGAGGTGCGGTCCTACCGCCAGCTCCCCATCACGCTGTACCAGATCCAGAACAAGTACCGCGACGAGATCCGGCCCCGCTTCGGGGTGATGCGGGCGCGGGAGTTCATCATGAAGGACGCCTACTCCTTCCACCGGGACGAGGCCTGCCTGGCGGAGACATACGCCAGGATGTACGAGGCCTACTGGCGCATATTCACCCGCTGCGGCCTGGACTTCCGGGTGGTGGAGGCCGACCCGGGCGCCATCGGGGGCTCGACGACCCACGAGTTCATGGTGCTGGCCGACACCGGCGAGGCCGACCTGGTATACTGCGACGCCTGCGGCTACGCGGCCAACGCCGAGAAGGCCGAGGGGGTCGCGCCATCCGAGGCCGCCGCGGATCCCCGCCCGCTGGAGCGCGTGGCCACTCCCGGCGTGCGCACCATCGAGGAACTCGTGGGCTTCCTCGGCATGCCGGCGACCCGCATGGCCAAGATGCTCTTCTACTGGGCCACGTACCGCGACGGCCGGCGCCGCATGGTGGCCGTCCTGGTGCGCGGCGACCGCGACCTTAACGAGGTGAAGCTGAAGAACCACCTGTGCGCCCTCGAGGTCGCCCTGGCCCCGGCTGGCGACGTGGCCGCGGCCGCCGGGATCCCCGTGGGCTTCGCCGGCCCCGTCGGCCTGCCCCGCGGGGAGGCGGACGGCGTGCTCCTCCTGGCCGACCGCGAGGTGATGGCCGGCCGCAACCTGGTCACCGGCGCCAACGCGGAGGGCTACCACCTGGTGAACGTCAACCCGGGGCGGGATTTTCACCCCGACGCTGTGGCCGACCTGCGGCTGGTGACGGCGGGGGATCCGTGTCCGCGCTGCGGCGCGCCGCTCGGTGGCCGGCGCGGCATCGAGGTCGGCCACATCTTCCAGCTCGGGACCAAGTACGCCCAGGCCATGGGCGCCACCTACCTCGATGAGCAGGGAAGGGAGCGGGTGATCATCATGGGCTGCTACGGCATAGGGATATCCCGCACCCCCGCCGCCATCATCGAGCAGCACCACGACGCCGACGGAATCGTCTGGCCCGCCCCCGTGGCCCCGTACCACGCCGTGGTGGTGCCGGTCAATGTGCAAGAGCCGGCGCAGCGGGAGGCGGCCGAGCAGGTGTACCGCGCCCTGGCCGCCGCCGGGGTGGAGGCCTGCCTGGACGACCGGGACGAGCGGGCGGGCGTGAAGTTCAAGGACGCGGACCTGATCGGCTTCCCCTTCCGGGTCACCATCGGCCCGCGCGCCTTGGGCGAAGGGAAGGTGGAGCTGTCGGTGCGCCGGACCAGGGAGACGGAGCTCGTCCCCATCGCCGGCATCGCCGCCGCCGTGCGGGACCGCCTCGCGGGTGCGCTGGCGGAGTGCGATCCGGACCGCCGCCCCTTCGTCCCCCTGCGGGCGGCTGCGGGAGTGGGAGGTTAGGGCTGACGTGCTGAGCATTGCCGCGATCATCCCCGCGTACAACGAGGAGCAGACGCTGGGGGCCGTCATCGACGTCGTCAAGGGCGTGCCCGAGGTGGACCAGGTGCTGGTGATCAGCGACGGCTCCACCGACGGCACCGCCGCGGTGGCGCGCCGGCACGGCGCCATCTGCATCGAGCTGGAGCAGAACGTGGGCAAGGGCGGCGCCATGAAGGTCGGGATCGAGCGCGCCGACGCCGACGTCTTCCTCTTCCTCGACGCCGACCTGGTGGGCCTGACGCCCGAGCACGTGCGCAGCCTCCTGGAGCCGGTAGTGCGGGGGGAGGCCGAGATGACCATTGGCATCTTCGAGCGCGGCCGGCTGAGCACCGACCTGGCGCAGATGGTCGCCCCGTATCTCTCGGGCCAGCGGGCGGTCCGGCGCGAGGTGCTGCAGGCCATCTCGGGGCTGGACACGGCGCGCTTCGGCGTGGAAGTGGCCCTCACCCGCCACATCAAAGAGCATAATGTAAAGGTGAAGCACGTTCCGCTGGAGAACCTCACCCACCGGATGAAGGAGGAAAAGCTTGGCCTCTTGCGCGGGTTCTTGGCCCGCATGAAAATGTACTGGGAAATCGTCAAGTACAGCCAGCAAAGCCTCTGACAGGGCTAAAGCAGTGTCCTCTGGATGACGAAAAGTAAATGCAGTGGCCGCGGGGCGGGCGCGCAGCGGAGGGGTGTGCCGCCCGGGGGAGGTGCAGCCGTTGCCTGCAGAAACCGTTCTGCGCCTGGAGCCGCAGGAGGTGCTGGTGCGCCTGGTGGTGGCGGCGCTGGTGGGCGCGCTGGTGGGGCTGGAGCGCCAGCGGCGCAACCACCCGGCCGGCCTGCGGACGCACACCCTGGTCTGCCTGGGCTCGGCGCTGGTGATGGTGATGTCGGAGGATATCGCCGCGCGCTACATCCACCTCACGAACGCTGACCCGGCGCGCATCGCCGCCCAGGTGGTGAGCGGGATCGGTTTCCTGGGGGCCGGGACGATCATGCGCGAGGGCCTCACGGTGCGCGGGCTCACGACGGCGGCCAGCCTCTGGGTGGTGGCCTCCCTCGGCCTCGCCGTCGGCGGCGGGTATTACCTGGCCGCGGGCACGGCCACGCTGCTCTCCCTCATCACCCTCGGCGTCCTGAACCAGCTTGAGCACGCGCTCTGGGACAAGGGCCAGTACGGGCGGCTGCAGCTCTTCATCCAGGACCGCGCCGGCCAGGTGGGCGCTGTCGCCTCCGAGCTGGGCCGACTCCATGTCGGCATTAAGAGCATCCACATCGAGCCGGCCGCCGCCGGCGAGCTGATCATGCTCGAGTTCACCGTCTGCCTGCCCCACGGCATGAAGGCCGAGGAGCTAATGGCCCACATGATGGCCATCCCCGGCGTCGCCCGCATGGAGTTCGAGGCGGCCTGAGGCGAGCCCTGTGGCGCTGGCGATCTTCACCGTGACCGTGGTGCTGGTTCTCTGGCAGCCGCGGGGGGTTACCCTGGGACGCGCCGCCGCCCTGGGCGCCGCCCTCTCGCTCCTGGCGGGGACCGTCTCCTGGCGGGACGCCGCGGCAGTGGCGGCGCTGACCTGGAACGCCGCGCTCACCCTGGTGGCCATCTTCATCATCTCGCGTCTCCTGGACGAGGCCGGCTTCTTCCGGTGGGCGGCGCTCGCGGTGGCGCGCCGCGCCGGCGGGGAGGGGCGGCGGCTCTTCCTCGGCCTTTTGCTGCTGGGGGCGGCCGTCTCGGCCTTTTTCACCAACGACGCCACCGTCCTCATCCTCACGCCCATCGCGCACGAGCTGCTGGGGGTGCTTGGGCTCCCGCCGGAGCGCCGGCTGCCGTACCTCATGGCCTGCGGCTTCATCGCCGACGCCATGAGCCTGCCGCTGCCGGTGAGCAACCTGACGAACATCATCGCCGCCGACTACTTCCAGCTCGGGTTCGCCCGCTTCGCCCTCTTGATGGCCCTGCCCAGCCTGGCCGCCCTCGGCGCCAGCGTGGCGGTGCTCCTCTGGTACTATCGCGGCCGCCTGGGCGGCCGGCTGCGGGTGGAAGGGGTGGCGCCGCCGGGGACGGCCATCCGCGACGTGTGGCTCTTCCGGGCGGGGGTGGCCGTCCTGGTCTTGATGCTCGTCCTCTTCGCCTCCGGGCCGCTCTTGCGGGTGCCGGTGGCCGTCGTAGCCCTGGCCGCAGCCGCGCTGCTCCTGGGCGTCTTCCGCGTCCGGCGCCTGGGGTCGGTGACCGTGATGGTCCGCCGCGCCCCCTGGCACATCCTGGTGTTCGCCCTGGGCATGTTCATCGTGGTCTACGGCCTGCACAACGCCGGCCTCACCGCCTGGCTGGCGGCGTTCCTGGCGGCGGCGTCGGAACGGGGGACGGGCGCGGGGCTGCTGGCGGCGGGTTGGGCCGCGGCGGCCCTCGCGGCCGTGGCCAACAACCTGCCCGCGGTGATGCTGGCGAGCCTGGGGTTGGGCTCCCTGCCGGCCGGGGGACTGGACCGGGAGGGGATGGTGCTGGCCGCCGTCCTGGGCGTGGACATTGGCCCGAAGCTGACGCCCATCGGCTCGCTGGCGACCCTCCTCTGGCTCGAAGCCCTGCGGATCCTGGGACTGCGGGTGGGCCTGCGCGAGTACCTGCGGTTCGGGCTGCTCGTGACCCCGCTTGTGCTGCTGGCCGCCCTGGCCGGGCTGTGGGCCGCCCTGCGGCTGGCCCGGGCCGCCGGGCTGGGGTGAGACGCGCCTTGGTTTTCTGGTGAGAACTGAGTCCCGTCCAATGGAGGGAGTCGCGATGCCCAGCGCCCGCACCGGTACCGCCGACCTGCCCCTGCACAGCGGGCGGGCGCCCCGCTGGCTCTTTGAACGGATGGTGCGGCTGGCGGGCGCCTTGATCGCCGTCATCGTCGACGCCGAGGGCGCCGCCGGGTTCTTCCGGCGGGTCAGCGACGGCGCCTGCCTCCAGTGCCACGACGGGGCGA
>JBBITQ010000013.1:0-13054 GCA_037440685.1 Clostridiales bacterium | reverse complement strand
CCCCGGGGTCGATCCCCGTCCAGTCGCGGGTGGCCGCAGAGCTCAAGAAGCGCATCATTGCCTCTCTCCCTTCCATCGCAGTACCCGGAATGCCCGGGCTGGGTCCAGACTGCCGGGCAGCGCGCGCCACATCCTCGGGTCGTATTGGAAGGTCACGGCGCTCGCCAGCGAGATCCCGCTAAAAGTGATCGCGATGTCTCGCCCGGAAACAAAAGAGCAGTTGCACTGGCTGACACTCGCGGCGGCCAGGCGCGGATTCTGAAAGTTGATATCCGCGTTGCATCCCGGGCATGGTTCGGTGAAGAGGAAGAGCCTGGCCGCGGTACCGCCCAGGAGCTCGAGGGTGGCGCCGCTGATGTTGATGGAGTTGTCGTTATCGGTGGGACCGACGGAGACGGCGTACACCCTGGCGGCCTTGACCTTGGCGTAGACGGTGTCCCATTGAAGGCACTTGCCGAGGAGGAAGAGCACGCAGGTCTGGGTTTGGAGCACGTCGGTCCTGCCGCCCACCGCCACCGTGCCGGGCATGTCGATGAGGTAGTCGCTGGCCGTAAGGGACAGGTTGCCGCGGACGTAAACCGTCGTGCCCTCCGGAATCGCCACCTGACCGGTGACGGCGAGGTTGCCGTCGATCACCACCGAGGCGCCGGGCGCGCCGACGACGAAGCTAGTGGCGGTAACGTCGCCAGCGAAGTACGTGTCCTGCGTGACCGTCACGGCGCCCGTGCAACTGGACGGGGTCGCCTGGCAGTTCACCCGCAGCGTGGCGGGCGATCCCGAGAGGCGGCTGGCGAGGGCTTCGTAGAAGGCGCCTGCCGGCGGGAAGGCCTGGCGGGGCACGCCCTGGCCGGCGTATACCTGATGGGTCTGGCCATGCACGTCCGTCCCCGACGGCTGCGGGAAGGCCACGGGTATGCCGTTGAAAGACGCCGTGATACTGTTCTCGGCGCGCACGTGTCCCCGGACGTAGATGGCCAGGAGCTGGAGCCCGTTTTGCGCCAGCCTTATGTCTCGCTGCGCGTAGAGGAGGTAGCGGAAGGGGGTGTCCGCCAGGGCGCGCACCGTGTAGCCGGTTCCCTGGCCAGGGGATTGCGCATGGGCTGTCACGGAGTAGCTGTATCGGTCTGCGCCGCCCGGCCCGGGCGCGTAGACGTCGGCCACCACCTGCTGGGCGGCCGGCCCGGCCCCGGGGAGATAGAGGTGCGCCAGGGAAGGCTGAAGGGATTTCAGTTGATTATCGGGGTTGCCATTGGGGTCCCAGGCCCATTGGGCCCACAGTTGGCCGAGGCGGCCCAGGGCGAGGTCGACGCCTGAATCGGCGGCCTGCCGCGCCGACAGGCGGTCGGCGAAGAGGCGGGCGCGCGAGAGCCGCATGGTGGCGGCGGTGACCAGACCCGCCACGACCATGGCCATGACGGCGGTCATGACGACGGCCGCGATCAGGGCCTGTCCACGCTCGGCGGCCAGGAGCTTCCCTGCGCTGCACGGTGTCGGCTCCCGCGCGCTCATCCCCATCGCCCCCTTCCTCATGGCGCCGCGCCGTTGCGCGGCCTCACCGTGGTGCACGCCTTCCAATCCCCCACTTCCCGCCCCCCGCTGGCGTTCGGCCGGGCGGTCAGGCACACGCGGACGCAACCCGGGCAGGCCGGCGGGTGGGTGAACTCCACGCCCGTCACCCGCGTCGCCTCGGAGGTCAGGTAACGCGGTGAGACGGCGGGCGGATTGGCCGCGCCGTCGGCGAAGGTCTCCTCCAGCCGGGCGTGGCCGGCGTTGAGGTAGACCAGGCGCACGACGGACCACGAAGGGGCCCCCGCCGGGCAGGTGAACGAGTTGGGGCCGACGTCCCGCCAATATACGAGCAAGGCGGTCTGGCTCGCCTGGAGGGCCGTCTCCCCAGGCTGGAGACACAGGCCCGCCAGGTCGATCAGGTCCGAGGTCCGCTGGAGGGCGGCTGCCATGTCCCGCTGGACCGCCGCCAGACGGCTGCTCTCCGCTTCGGCGCGGGAAACGGCGCTGAAGGAGAGCATGAGGGCGGCGATGACCATGCCGCCGAGCCCCAGGGACACCGCCAGCTCGATGAGCGTGCTGCCCTTTTCTCCCTGCGCCATCGCACCCACCCCTCACGACCATGGCCGCATGTAAGCTGTCGCGCGGTAGAAAGCCGTCTCCGCGGCGCCGCGGCGGATGGCGACCTCCAACTGGAACAACCCTGTCCTGGCTGTCGTGATGCCTCCGGCCGGGTCGTAGCGGTTCACGTAGACGGCGTAGGTCACCTGTCCCGCGCTGTCGGGCCAGGTGCCGGTCAGGGGCGCGGCGGCTGGTTCACTCATCTGATACAAGTCCGCGGCCGGCAGCGCGCGCAGTTGCTCTATCTTCTCCTGCGCCGCCAGGGCGGCCGCTTGCATGTCCCTCGCGCGGTACGCGGCCCTGACCGAAGCCAGGGCCCCAGCGATCGCCCCGGCGATGACCATCCCGACGAGCGCCGCCGCCAGCAGCGCGTCCAGCAGGGCGCTGCCCCGGTCACCTCCTACATAGACGTTACTGGCAACCAGTCTCATTTTGGATGACGTTGCCATTGTTGTCGATGGTGAGGGTGCACGTGCGCCAGCCGGAGCCGGTCGGCGGCGTTGCCGTGATCTTGAAGCCGCCCGTGACCGAGGAGAAGGTATAGCTGTAACGGGCGTTAGTCGGTACAGTCCAATTGATCTCCGTGTTTGTGTTGCCCGCTGACCATGTGCCGGCTGTAGGCCAACTGCCCTTCTCCAAGTAGTAAGACCAAACCATGCTCCGCAGTTCCTGCAGCATGTTCTTCGCTTCGGATTCGTAGGCGCGGTTGCGTGCGCCAAAGTAAGTCGGCAGGGCGATGGCGACCAGGATGCCGATGATGGCTAGGACCACCGCCAGCTCCACGAGCGTGAACCCCCTCTCCCCGCGCACCGCCCGGCGCACCCGGGCCACCGTCTGGGTCGCAAGTTTCATCATTTCTACATCACTCCTCCTGCGGCTCCGCGCCGCTCGTGATAGCTAAAGACTCCCCTCCAGGGAGTTCAGCAGCCGGAAGATGGGCAGAAACACCGAGACCGCCAGCATCCCCACCACCCCGCCGATGACGGCGATGAGGACCGGCTCCAGGGCGGAAGACAGGCCATCCAGGGCGTGCCGCACCTCCGCCGCGAAGACGTCGGCGACGCGGTCCACCATCTCGTCCATGTTCCCCGCCTCCTCGCCGCTGGCCAGCATCTGTACGAGGAGGGGCGGCATTACCCCCGAGAGGCCCAGGGCCGCCGAGAGGGGCTGCCCCTGCAGCACCGCCTCCCGCGCGTCCTGGAGCACGCGGGCGAAGACGGCGTTGCCGGCCACCGCCGCCGCCAGTTCCAGCGCCTCCGGCAGGGGGTGGGCGCTCCGGAGCAGCGTCGCCAGGGTGCGGCAGACGCGCGCTAGGTGGGTCTTGGCCACGAGGGGACCGGCCACCGGGACCCACAGGAGCAGGGCGTCGCGGCGGGCGCGACCCCTACCCAAGCGGAGGGCGCCGACCCAGGCGAGGGCCGCGGCGGCCATGACCGCCACTCCCGTGGTCAGGGCTGGAGGCGAGGTCAGGGTGAGGACGATGCGCGTCGGCAGGGGGAGCGCGAGGCGCAGTTCGGCGAACAGCCTGGTGAAGGTGGGCAGGATGAACGTGACCAGCACCACCACCAGGGCGATGCTGAACAAGAGCACGATGGCCGGGTAGACGGCCGCGGAACGCACCCGCTGGCGCAGGTCAGCCTCGCGCTCCATGTCCTCAGCCAGGCGGGTCAGGACCACGTCCAGGTTGCCGGCGGCCTCGGCGGCCCGCACCAGTTCCCTGTGCAAGGTCGGGAACACCAGGGAGTATTCGCCCATGGCGACGTGGAGCGGCGACCCGGCTTCCACCCGGCGGTGCACCCCGCGCGCCGCCTCGGCCAACTGGCCGGAGACCTGCTGGCTGGCGGCGGAGAGGGCGTCCAGGAGCGGGAGGCCGGCCCGCAGCATGGATGCGAGCTGCCGGTAGAAAGCGCCCATCTGGCGTGCCCCGGGCTTGTCCAGGGATGCCGCCCACCGCTTCCATCTGGTGGCCAGCGGCGCCGGTCGGATGTCGACGGGCGTGTATCCGACGTCGTGCAGCCTCTGCAGCAGCTCGTGGACGCTGGTGGCCTCGGCGCAACCCCGCACCAACTGGCGCGAGTGGACGTTGCGGGCGCGGTACTGGAAGAGCCGGGTCACGGGCATGTCAGACCGGGATGGCGTGGACGTCCTGCGCCACCCGCAGCACCTCCTCGACGGTCGTGACCCCCTGGACGGCCTTGTCCAGGCCGTCTTCCAGGAGCGGTATCATGCCGGCGGCCAGCGCGGCGGAGGCGATCTGCCCGGCCGCTGCCCCGCGGGTTATGAGGGTGGACAGCCCCTCGTCCACGGTGAGCAGCTCGAAGATGCCCGTGCGGCCCCGGTAGCCGAGGCGGCAGGAGCGGCAGCCGACGGGGCGGTACAGGGTCCGACCCCTCTCGATCCGGAGCCCGGGGGGAGGATCTCCGGCGCGGGCTCGTAGGGCGTCCGGCACTGGGGGCACAGGACCCGCACGAGCCGTTGCGCCAGGACGCCGAGGAGCGCGGGCGCCAGCAGGAACGGTTCCACGCCCATGTCCACCAGGCGCGCCACCGCGCTAGGGGCGTCGTTGGTGTGCAGGGTCGAGAGCACCAGGTGCCCGGTGAGGGCGGCGCGCACGGCGATGTGGGCCGTTTCCGCGTCGCGGATCTCGCCGATCATGATCACGTCCGGGTCCTGGCGCAGGAGGTGGCGCAGGGCCAACCCGAAGGTCAGCCCCGCCTTGACGTTCACCTGGGTCTGGGTGGCTCCCGGGATCTCGTACTCGATCGGGTCCTCCACGGTGACGATGTTGCGCTCCACGGCGTTCAGCCGCTGGAGGGTGGCGGCCAGGGTGGTGGACTTGCCGCTCCCCGTGGGGCCTGTCACGAGGATGATGCCGTAGGGGCGGGCGAGCAGCTGCGTGTAGCGCTGGAAGACCACCTCGCTCATGCCGAGGGCCTCCAGGAGCGGGATTCCTTTGGACTTGTCCAGGATGCGCACCACCGCCTTCTCGCCGTGCAGCGAGGGCATGGTGGAGATGCGCAGATCGTAATCGCGCCCGCCGAAGTGATACGGGATGCGGCCGTCCTGGGGGAGGCGCCGCTCGGCGATGTCCATGCCGGCCATCACCTTGATCCGCGAGATGATGGACTCGTGCAGGTGCCGCGGCGGCGTCGGCCCCTCGCGGAGCAGCCCATCCACGCGCAAGCGGATGCGGACGTGGTCCGCCGTGGGTTCGATGTGGATGTCGCTGGCCCCTTCGCGGATGGCCTGGTGGATGATCGTGTTCACCAGACCGACGAGAGGCGTCTCCGGCTCGGCCGGTGCCTGCTGCGCTTCCTGCGGGGCCGCGGGCGGCTTCCTGATCCCGCGCAAGGCCAGTTCGGCCTGCTCGCGCACGCCCACGTGGCCTTCGAGGAGGCGCTGCAGCTCCAGTTCGTCCACCAGTACGGGCTCCACGGTCAAGCCGGTGAGGAGGCGGATCTCCTCCTGAGCTTCGACGTCGGTGGGGTCCTTCATCCCCAGGATCAGCCGCTGCCCCCGGCGCCTGATGGGGATGACCTGGAAGCGGGACGCCGCCTGCGCGGGAAGGAGCCGGACGGCGTCGGGGTCCGGCGGGGCGTCCTGCAGGTCGTGGAAGGGCACGCCCAGCTGCTCCGCGAGGAGGCTCAGGAAAGACTCCTTCGGGAGGAAACCGAGTTTGGCGAGCGTCTCCCCCAAGGGGTCACCCGTCTTCTTCTGGTAGTCCAGGGCGATCTCCAACTGTTCGGGCGTCAGCGCCCATCGCTCTATGAGGTACTGGCCGATCCGCTCCCGCCTGATGATCTTCACAGTCCCGCCCCGCTCCGCATCGGGTCAAAGACGCGCCTCTCTGTATAATTTCGTATCGGAAAAATGGAAGGTTTCTATAGCGAAATGGGGCTAGTTTTGGCAGGAGAAAATTCGATTATCGATGATATATACATAAAATACTTTTTATGTTTCGCTACTTGACCACCAGCGTGCCCGTCATGCCGCGGTCCTCGTAGTCTTCGAGGACGTCCACGACGCGGTAGGTTCCGAATTCCAAGGCGATAAAGACGACCGTCTGCCGGGATCGCGGCGGCACGTAGAGGACGAAGTCCCCGGCCCCCACGGCGCTGGGGTCGTGGGCGTGGGAGCGGGGTCCCTCGTACGGGAAACGGCGCACTGCGAGGGAGTGGGTCACGCGGTCGTTGTTCACCACTGTCAGGCGCACCGGCTTCTGGCGGGGGATGACGATGGTGCGGGGTTTGTAAGCGAAGTCCTCGATGGTGACTCGCACGGGCACCGGTTTGCGCGTCTCGGCTGACGCCGTGGTAAGGAAGCCGGCGATCACGACGACGAGCGTGATGGCCACCGCCTCGAGCCACACGTTGCCGCGCAGGGATCGCACCACCCGTTCGGGCTGGGGCGCGGTGCCGACGCGGCCCAGGAGGCGCAGCCGGACGTTGTAGCGGTTGTCCATGGCGGCGGCCAGGATCACCACCAGGAGGATGTGCTTCCACAGCAGGTCCTTGCCGTAGCGGGTCTCGAAGAGGGCGGGCAACCCCCACAGGTATTGCGAGGACATGAAGAGGCCGGTGGCGATGATCAGGGCGACCGCCGTCAGCCCGAGGATGGTGAAGCGGCGGACGATCTCGCGCGCTACCGGCAGCCCCTCCGCTGTGGCGAGGCGGCGCCAGGGCAGGAAGGCGAAGTACCAGATGCCGCCGCCCCAACTGGACGCCGTGAGGAAGTGGAGGAGGTCGGCCGCGATAGCCGGGAGCTTGGCCCGGGCGACCGTCGCCGCGTGGCCGGCGAGGCTGAAGGTGAGGAAGAGCCCGACTGCCGCCGCAGCGGCCGCCGCGTGCCAGAGGGCGGAAGACGCGGCGGTTCGCGGCACCGCCGCGATCATCCGGACGGCGAGCCAGAGCGCGACCGCCGCGATGACGCGCAGGATGGCGAGGCGGCCGCGGTCTGTCTCCGCCAGGACCCGGCCGAGCTGGTTCCAGGTCGCGGCCGAGAAGGGGGAGGCGTTAGACAGCGCCGCGGCCACGGAGAGGAGTTCCCAGAGCACCCCCAAGGCTAGGAGGGCGAGGCCGACGCCCAACCCCAGGCGCAGCCAGCGGACGAGGGCCGCGTCGAGGGGCGGCCGTTCCTCCGCGCTGGCCACGCGCAGGGCGGGTCGCCAGATCACGGTGAGGAAGAGCGGCCCGCCCGCCAGCAACAGTGCGCCGATAAGCTGAATGGTCTTGTACACCGCGCCTCCTGCTCCTTATTGATCTTTGGGGCGCGTCAGCACGCCGTAGAGGATGCTGCCCAAGAGCACCACAAAGGCCAGCGCCGATCCCACCAGCGCCTTGTTCCCCAACTTCACGTCCTTCGCGTTGGCGGTCGGCGCGTTCTGCGCGTTGGAGGTCGGCGCGGAGCCGGCCCCGCCTTGTGCCGCGGTGTCCGTGGCCGCCAGGCGCAGGCCGGGGCGGAGGGCGGCGCCGCTCCGTGCCTCCGCTGCCAGGGCATGGTCTGCGGTGAGCTGCTGCCCGGGGGCCATCCTGGGGCGCGTCGGGTCGGCCGTCGGGGAAGGTGTCGCAACGTGAGGGGTGCCGGTTGGCTTTATGTAAGCACCTTTAGTCGCGCAGGCATCGGCATGGGGCGCCGTCGCTGCCAGGGCGAGGGCGATGGCCGCAGCCGCCGTCGTTGCCTTTGCTAGAACGATGGTGGAATTTATGGTGCCTGTCTGCATTCTCGATCCTCCTCTTCGCATTGTGGGGAATGCGCGCCCCCGCGGTCGCCGGTTTTCATATTAACACAAGCCGGCTGCGGCCGGTGTTCCGGAGGGTAGGCCTGGTGATCGCGGCTGCCGGACTCGGAGATTATTTTATATTTACCTATTAAAAATAATTATACTTTTAGTGCTTTTGGGGCATTTCTCGTGCCATCAGCTTTCGAATAGCGTTCATTCTGGAGGAATTGACGGCGCTTGCACCGTATTTCTCCCGCTGAATACGTGAACTGTGTCACATGCTGCGGGGGGTGATGGGAGGGGAGATCGCTCGCCAACATGCTGGAGAGGGGGGATCGTGGGAAGGCAAGTTTCGCGATAGGAAGCTGGCTCAATTCATACGCAGTGATCGGGATCTGATCCGGTTTTGTTCATGCCTCGGTTGGTCAGGCCTCCCGTTGTTCTGGCCAACCGCTTATCCGTGAGGAGGTGGCTTGATGAGCGGAGCGCGTTTTAGGCGTCTCCTCCTGGCCTTGGTCGCGGGAGCGTTGGGGCTTGCCAGCGGGGGTGCGGCGCTCGCCCTCGGAACGGCCCCCCAGACGTTGATGAACCCGGCCGGTCCGCAAGGCTTGGAGCTGTACAAGGCCATGATCTTCGACATCAAGGGGATCATCCTCCTGTGGGTCATCCTGGCCTTCCTGCTTTTGTACGTCGTGGTGCGCTTCAGCGACCGTTCCCATGGCAAGGAGCTGCCGCCCCAGGTGGAGGGCAACCGCAACCTGGAGATCGGTTGGAGCCTGGCCCTGATCGCCGGCCTCGTGATCTTCCTGGTTCACCCCGTCAAAGCGGAGTTCGTCTTCGAAAACCCGCCGGAGGACCCGAACGCCGTAGAGGTCAAGGTCACCGGCCACCAGTTCTGGTGGGAGGTCGAATATCCGCAGTACGGCATCAAGACGGCCAATGAGATCGTGATCCCGGCCGGCACCGTCGTGCTGGTGAAGACGACGGCGACCGACGTCATCCACTCGCTGGGCGTGCCGCGGCTCGGTGGCAAGAACGACTCCATGCCCGGCCGCGTCACCAAGATTTGGTGGAAGGCCGACCAGCCTGGCGTCTACCAGGGCCAGTGCATGCAGCTCTGCGGCCAGTCGCACGCGCGCATGTACTTCCGCGTCGTGGCCAAGACGCGCGATGAGTTTGACGCCTGGGTCAAGGCCATGCAGAACCCGGTGGTCAAGGCCGAAGGCGCTGCGGCCAAGGGCCAGGATGTGTTCATGCAGAAGTGCGCGGCCTGCCACACAATCGGTGGTACCTCGGCCGCTGGCACGGTGGGCCCGAACCTGACCAACCTCGGCCTGCGCACGTCTATCGGCGGCGGCATCCGCGAGAACACGCCGGAAAGCCTGACGCAGTGGATCCGCGATCCGCAGTCGCTTAAGCCCGGCGCGCTGATGCCCGGTGCGGAGAAGCCGGCCGCCAATGGCTACCCGGCTACTGCGGTGACGCAGGAGGAGGTCGACGCCCTTGTGGCGTTCTTGGAGGGTCTCAAGTAACCCCTGCGGGCTGGCCGCGTGGGTGGATTGAAGGTTAGAGACAGGAGGGGTGATATCGGTATGGCGGTTATCGCCGAAAAGGTGGCAACGCCAGCGGTGCGGAAGACCCGTGCGGATTCCGGCATCTGGGGTTGGATCACCTCGGTCGATCATAAGCGCGTGGGCGTCCTCTACCTCGCCATGGGGATCCTCTTCCTGGTGGTGGGTGGTATCGAAGCGCTTCTCATCCGTCTGCAACTCATGAAGCCCGAGAACAACATCATCACCGGCGGGATCTATAACGCGGTCCTGACGCAGCACGGCACGGTGATGATCTTCTTCGCGGCCACGCCGATCATCTGGGGCATCTTCAACTACATGCTGCCGCTCATGATCGGCGCGCGCGACGTGGCGTTCCCGCGCCTGAACATGTTCACCGTATGGCTGACGCTGTTCGGCGGGATCATCCTGAACGCCGCCTGGTTCGCGGGCGGGGCCGCCGATGCCGGGTGGTTCGCCTACACCCCGCTCAGCTCGTCGACGCAATTCAGCGGGATCGGCATGGACGCCTACCTCGTCGGCGTGATGCTGGCGCAGATCGGCACGACGCTGACCACCATCAACTTCGTCGTCACGATCTTCAAGATGCGGGCTCCGGGCATGTCGGTCATGAAGATGCCGCCCATGGTGTGGAAGCTGCTGGGGAGCGCGGCCCTCGCCATCACGGCAGGCATTCCGTTCATGGTCGGCATGCTGCTCCTCATGTTCGACCGCTGGTTCGGGACGAGCTTCTACGGCCCCAACGGCGGTGGCGACGTCCTGCTGTGGCAGCACCTGTTCTGGCTGTTCGCCCACCCCGAGGTGTACATCCTGGCGTTGCCGGCTTTCGCCTGCGTGGACGAGGTCCTGCCCGTGATGTCCCGCAAGCCGTACTTCGGTTATACCTCGATGGTGGCGGCGGTCATCGCTATCAGCGTGATCGCGTGGATCGTGTGGCCGCACCACTTCTACCAGGTGGGCCTCGGCGCCGGCGTGAACATCCTGTTCGCCACCACGACGAAGATGGTCTCGGTGCCGACGGCGATGTTCTTCTTCAACTGGATCGCCACCATGTGGGGCGGGCGGATCCGGTTCAACACGGCCATGCTCTACTCCCTCGGCTTCCTGTTCCTGTTCCTCGTGGGCGGCCTGACAGGTCTTGTGAACGCCAGCTCGTCCACCGACCGTCAGTTCCAGAACAACTACTGGATCATCGGGCACTTCCACTATGTGGCCATCGGCGGCATCGTGTTCGCCCTTCTGGCCGGCCTGGTGTACTGGTACCCGAAGATGAGTGGGCGGCTGATGAACGAGACGCTGGGCAAGATCGGCTTCTGGACGCAGTTCATCGGGTTCAACATCACGTTCTTCCCGCAGTTCCTGGTCGGGCTGGAGGGCATGCCGCGGCGCACGTACACCTATGTGGCGGGGCAGGGCTGGGAGCTCTACAACCTGATCTCCACCGTGGGCGCGTTCATCCTGGCTCTGGGCATCGGCATCTTCGCCATCAACCTGGTGGGCAGCCTGTTCTTCGGCAAGAAGGCCCCGGCCGACCCCTGGGACGGCCACAGCCTGGAGTGGACGATTCCCAGTCCGGCACCGGCGTACAACTTTGCGCGCCTGGCGCTGGTGCGTGGGCGTGAAGCGCTCTGGTACGAGAAGCTCCATGGCAACGGCAAGATGCAGGCCGCTCCTGAGGACGAGGGCCGCCACGGCAACGCGGTGCACATGCCGTCTCCTTCTGTGGCCCCGCTCGTCACCGCCCTCGGCCTCGCGATCCTGGGCGTTGGCGGCATGCTGCGGGCGCCCCTCGGGCCCATCGGGCTGTTGGGTCTCTTGGTGACTATTGTCGGCATCCTCATCTGGGTCACGGAGGATGCGAGCGGGTATTACCTGGCCGTGGATAAGGAGGATGAGGCATGACGAGCAAGGCTATGGCGGCGGTTGCTCACGCGGCGCACCACGCTCACGGGGCCTTGGAGCGGGTTAAGACCGGCGTCTGGATCTTCCTCGCCTCCGAGTGCATCGTGTTCGGCTCGCTGATCGGGACTTACTTGGGCCTGTACGGGCGCAGCGTCTCGGGCCCGACGCCGCACGAGATGCTGAACGTCCCGGTGACGGCGATCGCCACCTTCATCCTGCTGGCGTCGAGCTTCACGATGGTGATGGCCATCGCGGCCATCCGGGAGGGCAAGGTGGGGGCCACGCAGGGTTGGCTGGCGCTGACGATCGTGCTTGGGCTCGTGTTCCTGGGGTTCCAGGCCAAGGAGTACATGGAGTTCGCGGCTGAGGGGTTGCACTTCAACACCAACATCTTCGCCGCGACCTTCTACAGCACGACGGGCCTGCACGGTACGCACGTGTTCATCGGCGCCCTCTGGCTCCTGGGGGTGCTGGTGAACTCGCTGCGCGGGCGGGTGACGAAGGAGAACGCGGCGACGGTGGAGTGCGCCGGGCTGTACTGGCACTTCGTAGACATGGTCTGGATGATCATCTTCCCGACCATCTATTTGATGGAGTTCGCGAAGCCGTAAAGTGGGGAGGGAGAGGCGATGAGCACGGAACTGGGCAAGCCGGTGGCGGAGGCGCACGTGGCGCATGCCCACGCGCATGAGGCGGAGGCCGGGCCGAGCATGGCGGTGTACCTCCTCACGGCGCTGGCGACGTTCGTCATCACGGCCATCGAGGTGTTGATCGTCAACATCGAGGGCATGAGGCCGATCCTGGTGCCCCTGATGGCGGTCAACTTCGGGATCGCGGCCCTATTCTATCAGGGGCTATGGTATGAGCGGGTCGAGTACAAGGTGACCTTTGCCGTCGGCGTCCTCCTCGGGGTGATCACGGTTGCCGGTCTCGCCGCTATGCTTCCCCTGGGAATGGGCGTGAAGTGGTAGGCGGCAAGCCGCAGGGAAACTGGCTGTGGTAGCTGAGGGCGGGGTCCGGCCTCCCGCGGGCCGGACCCCGCGTCGTCAGCGGGGGCGGCGTGGAAGCCTCTGAGGGGGTGCGGGCGATGTCGGTGGAGAGGTTCGGGCGCTTGGCTTGGGCGGCGGTGTTCGCGACCTATGTCCTCATGGTCACCGGTGCCGCGGTCAGGGCGTACGGCAGCGGGATGGTCGGGCTGGTGCAGGGGATCCACTGGCTGGCGACGGGGGTCGTGAGCATCCTCACTGTATATGCGGCCTATCGCGGTTGGCGCTCGCCGTCGAGACGCAGCGCGGTGCGCACCTGGTACGTGGCGGGATTCGCCTTGTTCTTTGCGCAGGTCTTGTTGGGTCTGGTGGGCGTGAGGCAAGGGGATGCGGCGTGGCTTGGTGCGGCGCACACGGGTGTAGGGATGGCGTTTTTGTCGGTGTGGGTGGTGCTGGCGGTATCGGCGGGGATGAAGGAGCGTGGGGAGCGTTTGTTGGCGGCGCGCGCGACGTGGGCGGCGCCGCTGGCGGCTGCGGTGGCGGCGTATGTGACGTTGGTGAGCGGTCGTTATGTGAGCGGTATGGTTGGGTTATGCGGGGGTTGGCCGCTGTGCGGGGGAGATGTGTCAAGCGGGGAGAGGGTTTTGGCGTACGGGCACCGGGTGGCGGCGCTGCTGGCGCTGGTGCTGGTGCTGTACGCGGGTTATGGGGTAGTGAGGCGTGGATTGAGGGAGCCGGCGCTGGTGGTG
>JBBITQ010000012.1:12360-13082 GCA_037440685.1 Clostridiales bacterium | reverse complement strand
GTGGCGACGGGGATCGAACCCGCGATCTCCGGTGTGACAGACCGGTGTGTTATCCACTACACCACGCCACCAAGCAGTCTTTCAAAACTGCTCGATCACTATAGCACAGGCAAGCACATTTAAGCAAGAGCGCTATCGTTGGATGTCGAGCCCCAGGCGCCGCCTGAACCAGGCCACCGTGCGAGACAAGCCCTCTGCCAGGGCTATCTCCGGCGCCCACCCCAGCTCGCGGCCGGCCTGGCGAGGGTCGAGCACGATGCGGCGCACGTCTCCCGCCCGAGGGGGCCCGTGACGCGCAGGCCCCCTGTATCCCGTGAGCTCGGCCAGCAGCTCCCAGAGCTGATTGACGTCCGTCCCCACGCCGGTTGCGACGTGAAACGAGCCGCTATCCGGGTAGCGGGCGGCGAGGAGGTTTGCCCGCACCACGTCGTCCACGTAGACGTAATCACGCACGTAGTAGCCGTCACCGTTTATGACCGGCTCGGGCACCGTGACGTCTCCGGCTGCCCGAGCCAGCATCCGCGTCGTGAAGATCGCCACCACGCCAGCCTCCCCGTGGGGGTCCTGGCGCGGCCCGTACACGTTCCCATAGCGCAAGCTGACATAGGAGAGCCCGGCCTCGCGCGCGAAAACCCTCAGATAATGCTCACAAGCCAGCTTGCTGACGCCGTAGGGCGCCAGGGGGTCCGGGCACCGGCTCTCATCCACGGGGGTGTCTCCCC
>JBBITQ010000012.1:1920-12350 GCA_037440685.1 Clostridiales bacterium | reverse complement strand
AGCCCCAGTGCGTGAACCCCGGCTGCTGCTGGTCGGAGCACACCTGCGCGTCGCCGCCGCGGCACCACACGCACCGGCCGCAGCCGCACACGAACGGCACCGTCACCCGGTCACCGACCTGCCACCGCTCCACCCCGGCGCCGACCGCGGCGCGCAGCAGGTTCAATGTGCCGAGGATGTTGACCCTGGCGTCATGGGCCGGGTCGCGCACCGACGCCGAAACGGAGATCTGAGCAGCGTGATGGAATATGTACCGCGGGCGGCGCCTGAGAACGAGCTCGGCCGCCTCCGGCGCCCCGATGTCGAGCTGGTGAAATTCGACGCCGGTCGGAATGTTGGCGGGCGAACCCGAGGAGAGGTCGTCCAACACCAACACCCGGTAGCCGGCATCCCGCAAAGCCTCCGCCACGTGGCTGCCTATGAACCCCGCCCCGCCGGTGACCAGGACCGTCGCGCCCATGAGACCGCCCCCCTAAGGAAACTCACGCCGTGCCTGACGCCCCTCGCCAGGCGACCATCTCCGGCAGGGCGCGGAGGATATTGGCCTCCCGATCCAGGACCGGGGCGATCTCGCCCTCAAGGCAGGAGAGGATGGTTGTCACCCCGGGGCCGTGCCCGGCCACATAGGAGTCGCTGTGGATCACCACGCCCACTTCTACGGCTCCCCGCCGGTACTGGCGCCCCCAGTGGGACGCCCGATCCCACACCGCCACCAGATCCCCCAAGCGCAGCCGGTCCAGGCCCAGTTCGCGGATCAACTCGCGATCCTGGGTGGTGATGTCGTAGTCCCCCCGCGCACTCGTCAGCGTCCCGATCCCTGACCCCATGAGCGCTGCAGGGATCTCGGCCGCCACCGGCACCACCAGCCTCGCGTCGCGCACCGTGATCCCCAAGCCATCCAGCACGTCGGGCGCCACGTTCATGACGGCCACGCCTGGGAATCCCTCGATCTCCAGTCCCTGGCCCCAGGCCCGAACCAGCACCTTGTCGCCGACCGCCAGCTTGTCCAACACGTCTGGGGGGAAGGCCACCAACACGTGCTCGATCCCCCCGTGCTTGCCGGTCACGAAGCCCTCTCGTCCCTTGGCTTCACCGGAGATGACGACAGCCCGGTTCCCGATGCAGGCAAAGGTGTTCAGGCCCAGGTTGGCTTCTTTGTCCTTGGCCTTGATGCTGACACCGGGTTCCACGTGGTCGCCAGCCCAGCCAAAAGCCGGATCCCCGACCTGGACGTTGTACGTTATGCCCCCCGTGCCCGGAAGCAGGCGAGCCCGCCCGTCGTAACCGACGTCGTAGGACCGGGACCAGACGTCCGGATGGGAAACCTCTCCTTGTACTGAGAGCATGACCAGTCGCGTGCGGTTGATCGGCAGCATACATCCATTTTAGACCAAGGTCTGGCAACATCAAAGGTCGCTGCGGCGGTTTCATGGTGGGTCATGCAGGACTCGAACCTGCGACACCCTGATTAAAAGTCAGGTGCTCTGCCAACTGAGCTAATGACCCACTTGAGAGGCACACTGTATTCTAGGGTACGAACATCCTTTTGTCAAATGCGGTGCGGGAAAAACGCGACAATCCGGTAACAACCGGGCACCTCGCGGCATAAGCCTAGGCAGAGACCACATGGACACCGATTTAGGCTGAAGGAGAGGTAGAGCCGTGTCGCTGACCAGCCTGCCGCAAACCCCGGAGGAGTTCGTCGCGGCCCTGCGCATCCCGGCCATGGTCCTGGCGGCCCGCACCGGAATCCCCGCTCCGGTCATCATCGCCCAGGCGTGCCTGGAGACCGGGTTCGGGAAAGCGATCCCCACCGACGTCGCCACGGGCCGCTACAGCTACAACCTCTTTGGGATCAAGTGGACCGGCCAGGGGGATTACGTCACCGCCTGGACCACGGAATTCTCCAACGGCAAGTGGGTCCGGGCCGTGGCTCGCTTTCGCGCCTACCCAGATTTCCAGGCCTCATTGGAAGACTATGCGGCGCTGCTCCTCCTGGGCCCCCGTTACAGGGGATGCCTGCAAACAGCCGCCGACCCCGAAGCCTACGTGAGGTGCGTCGCCGCGGCTGGTTTCGCCACCGATCCCCACTATGCCGACAAGGTCATCGCCGTCATGAGGAAGTGGAACCTCCTGCGCTTGAAACCGGGCCCCTTCCCCGACGTCTCGGCCGATGATCCAGCCGCCGAGGCGATCGCCTTTTGCAAGGGCGCCGGCCTCATGGTGGGCAGGGCGGATGGGCTCTTTCACCCCGATGAACCAGTCACGCGGCGGGAGATGGCCATCATCCTCCAGCGTCTGCACGGCCGCGGGGGCAGCGATCAGAAGACTTGACCGCGCAGGATCGTCTGAGAACGGTCCGGCCCCACCGATATGATGGCCAGGGGGACACCCACGAGCTCCTCGATCAAGTTGACGTACTCCCGTGCGTTGCGCGGGAGGTCCTCCATGCGCCGTGCGCCCGAGATGTCCTCCTCCCAGCCGGGCAGGTCCACATAAACCGGCCGGCACCGCTCCAGTTCATACCCGCTGTGGGGCCAGCGGTCGGACCGCTCCCCGTCGCACTCATACGCCACCGCCACCCGCACCCTGTCCAGACCGGTGAGCGTATCGAGCTTCGTGAGGGCGATGCTGGCCAGACCGTTGACGCGCACAGCATATCGCAGGGCCACGGCATCCAGCCACCCGCACCTGCGCGGGCGGCCCGTGGTGGTGCCGAATTCGCGACCGCGCTCGCGCAGCCACTGCCCGATGGCGCCCGTTTCCTCGGTCGGGAAGGGACCATCGCCAACCCGCGTCGTGTAAGCCTTGGCCACTCCCATCACGCTGTGGATCTTGGTGGGGCCGACGCCCGCTCCGATGCAGGCTCCTCCCGCGGTGGGATGGGAGGAGGTAACGTAGGGATAGGTCCCGTGATCGATATCGAGCAGCGTGCCCTGCGCTCCCTCGAACAGCACCCTCTGCCCCCGCTCGATGGCATCGTTGACCAGGGCTGACGTGTCCGCGACGTGTGGCCGCAACCGCTCGGCATAAGCGAGGTATTCCGCGGCCAGGGCTTCGCCGTCCAGGCGGGCAGCGCCGTAGACGCGCTCCAGCACCGAATTCACCTGCTCCAGATGGTGGAACAGTTTGTCTTTAAAGCCCTCCGCGTGGAAGAGGTCGGATACGCGGATCCCGGCCCGCGCCGACTTGTCCCTGTAGGCCGGCCCGATGCCCCTCCCCGTCGTCCCGAGCTTGCGATCGCCGCGCCTCTCCTCCTCGATGGCGTCCAGGAGCTTATGGTAGGGAAGGATGACGTGGGCGCAGTCGCTCACGTAGACCTTCGAGACGTCGTACCCCGCCGCCGCCAGGCCGTCCATCTCGGACAGCAATTGGGCAGGATCGATCACGACGCCGTTGCCGATGACGCAGACCTTGTTGTTCAGAACCCCTGATGGGATGAGGTGAAGTTTGTATGAGCATCCGTCCACGACTACCGTATGGCCGGCGTTGGCCCCACCCTGATAGCGGACGACCATGTCCGCTTGTTCGGAGAGGAAGTCTACGATCTTGCCTTTCCCCTCGTCACCCCACTGCGCCCCCACCAGCACCAGCGTAGACATGCATCCACTCCCTGAGTCTCCCTAAGAGGGCTGTAACCGCTTCTCCAGGTTAACAAACTTCCCTATGTCCTTCAAGAACACGAGTTGCACGGAACCCGTGGGGCCGTTGCGCTGCTTGGCCACGATCAACTCCACCACGTTGGATTCCTGCTCCTCCGGGTTGTGGTAGATGAATGCCACCAGGTCGGCGTCTTGCTCGATACTGCCGGACTCACGCAAGTCCGAGAGCATCGGGCGCTTGTCCTGCCGCTGCTCCACGGCCCGAGAGAGCTGCGAGAGGGCCACGACCGGGACCTGCAACTCACGCGCCAAGGACTTCAGCGAACGGGAGACTTCGGAGATCTCCTGCTGGCGGCTCTCGGAGCGCCCGCGCCCCTGCATGAGCTGCAGGTAATCGATGATGATGAGACCGATGTCGTGCTCCGATTTCATCCGGCGCGCCTTGGCGCGCAGTTCCATGAGGGGGATGTTGGGCGTGTCGTCGATGAATATAGGCGCTTCGCTGAGACGCCCGAGGGCCTTGGCCAGGCGCGTCCAATCGTCGTCGGTGAGCAGGCCGGTGCGGAGCCTGTGCCCGTTCACGTGGGCCTCGGCGCAGAGCATCCGCTGCGCCAGTTGCTCCTTGGACATCTCCAGGCTGAAGATCGCCACCGGCACCTTCTTGCGCACCGCGGCATGGCAGGCGATGTTCAGGCAGAGGGCCGTCTTCCCCTGGGAAGGACGGGCGGCTATGATGATCAGCTCCGAGGGGTGCATCCCCGACGTCATCTCGTCAAGCTCCGTGAAGCCGGTGGGGATGCCGGTGATCGCCCCCTTGTTGGCGTAAAGGAAACCGATGTGCTCATAGGTGTCGACGAGCACATCGCGCAGGAGTACGTAACCCCGCACCCGCCGCCCCTGCACCACGCTGAAGATCATGTTCTCCGCCCGGTCGAGGAGTTCGTCCACCTCCTCCTCCCCGCTGTAGGCGCGGCGCGCAACCTCGCTGGCGACCTCGATGAGCCGGCGGAGGACCGCCTTCTCTTCGACGATGCGGGCATAGTACTCCACGTTCGCCGCCGTGGGCACCATATTGGCCAGTGAGGTTATGTAGCCGACACCACCGACCTGCTCCAACTCGCCGCGCCGGCGCAGTTCTTCGGTGACGGTGATAATGTCTACCGCCTCGCCGCGGTCCGTCAGGCGGACGATGGCCTCGAACACCTTGCGGTTGGCATCCCGGTAGAAGTCGCCGGCTTCCAGGATGTCCATGGCGCGCAGGATGGCATCCTTTTCGATGAGCATGGAGCCCAAGACGGACTGCTCGGCCTCCAGGCTTTGGGGGGGAAGCCGGTCGATTGGTATGGCCATCGGGGATGATCCTCCTGCTACTGAGCCGCCACAACGTGGACGGTGATGCGCGCGGTCACCTGGGGGTGAAGCCTCAGGATCACGGGGTAATCGCCCAAGGCCTTGATGGGCTCGGGCAGTTCGATGCGGCGCTTCTCAACGCGCAGGCCCGTACGCTGGGCGATGGCGTCGGCTACGTTCTGGCTTGTCACCGAACCGAAGAGACGCCCGCCCTCGCCGGCGCGGGCCACTATGGTGATCTCCGACCCGTCCAGTTTGGCCGCCGCGCCCTGCGCCTCGTGCAGGGCGCGCTGGGCAGCCGCTTCCTCTCGCTGCTGTCGTTGGCGCAGGAGGTTGAGGTTGGCAGGCGTCGCCTCCACAGCCAAACCGCGCGGGATCAAGAAGTTGCGCCCGTACCCGTCACTCACTTCCACGACCGTACCCGCGGATCCCAGCCCCTTCACGGATTCCCTCAGGATGACCTTCATCCTCAACCCTCCTCCCGCTCGGGGCGTATCCCAACCCGTGGCTCGAGATGCCGGGCGACGGCGGAGAGATCGCCGTACCACTCTTCCAGTTGGTGCTTAGCACCGATGTTCACGGCCAGTTTGTGGGCGGCGCGCATGTCCAGGCGCTTGAGGTTGATCCCCAGGCGCCTGGCGATGAGATAGCTGTGCAACAACACATCGGATAAGGCGTCGAGGGTGGCCTCCTGATCCCCCCTCGCCATACCTCGCAACGAATAGGCGATGGCGGCGGCCAGTTCGGCTTTGAGCCACTCTAGGGCGCGGGCGGTACGCGCCACGTCAGAGCGAGTCAAAGAGGCACCTCCCCCTCCAATCCCCCTACGTTATTCGTCGGCAGGACCGGATCTCCTGTCTGGGCAGAGGTGCCTCCTCTCCGTCACGCCGCTTGCCCTACTCCACGGTGAACGGCAAGAGGGCCACGATCCGCGCCCGCTTGATCGCCGTCGTGAGCTGGCGCTGATGCCGGGCACAGTTGCCGGAGATACGGCGCGGCAGTATCTTGCCCCGCTCGCTCATGAACTTGCGCAGCCGGACCACGTCCTTGTAGTCCGGCAAGACCTTGTCCGCGCAAAACGTACAGACTTTCCGCCGCCGCCGGCGGTCTTTCTTCGCCACCTGACGATCTCCCCTTCAGTCGGAATCCGCCCGTTCAAAACGGTATCTCGTCTTCCGGGAACTCCACTTCACTGCCCAAACCTTCGAAGTCGGCGCCCGCCGCCTGGCCCCCCTCGCGCGGCCTATCCAGGAACCGGACGTCCCGTGCCACCACCTCGGTGACGCGCCGTCGCTGGCCGTCCTGGGTCTCGAAGGAGCGCACCTGCAGGCGCCCCTCTACGGCGATCAGGCGCCCTTTCGTGAGGTGGTTGGCGCAGGTCTCAGCCAGCCGCCGCCACAGGACCACGTCGATGAAGTCGGTCTCGCGCTCCCCTTGCTGGTTGACGAAGGGACGATCGACCGCCAGCGTGAGACTGCCGACCGCCACCCCAGCTGGGGTGTAGCGCAGCTCTGGGTCGCGCACCAGCCGGCCGATTAGGACGACTGTGTTCAGCATGGGCACCACCTGCGCTCCGGGGTCAAACGTCTTCCTGCTTCACGATCAGATACCGGATGATCCCATCGGTGATCCGCATCACCCGCTCCAGCTCTACGCCTACCGACGGGTCGGCTTGGAAGGACATGACAGTGTAGTTGCCCTCGCGGTGCCCGGCGATCTCGTACGCCAGGCGTCGCTTACCCCAGCGGTCGACGTTCGCGACGGAGCCACCCCGTTCGGCGACCACGCGGGTGAGGCGGTCTAGTATCGCCTCGTGCTGGTCGACCTCGAGGTTGGGATCCGTGATGAACATCACCTCGTAGGCACGCAATGCGCCCACCTCCTTCCCCTGGACTTGCGGCCCCACCCTCTCCTCTCTGCAACAGGCTCAGTTGGGGTGGAGCAGGAAGGCATCCGAGCCAAAACGATTATAGCACTTTCAAGTCGTCATGGCTGGCGGAGTAAGCACTTCTTTAATGCTCTTCTCCAGCTTGGGGCGGGGTATGAGCAGGAGGCGGCCGCAGCCCAGGCACCGTATGCGGAAATCGGCGCCGGTGCGCAGGATCTCCCAACGATCGTCACCGCAGGGGTGGGCTTTCTTGAGCCTTACCACGTCGCCCAGGCGCAGTCGCAACACTTTCCGTCCCCCCGACTGGAGGCCGCGCAAGGTAAGGTTACAACAACGCCAGCCGGAAAAGCAATTGACCGAGCGCCAGGAGCCGCGGTCCGAACGATGACTGCTGCATGGCCAGGACCGCTGGTTGAGGGGAGAGGAAACCCAGGAACGGGGAGAGGATGGCGACGGTCAGCGCCGCGAACAAGACGTGTTGCACCGCCCCCAGCGCGGCGCCGCCGACGCGGTTCATCCCCCAGAACAGAGGTACCCTCCCCACGGTCATTTGCAGCAATTTCCCTCCTGCATCGGCCAGAAGCTGAAACACCGCGAACAGCATGAGGAATGCTAGCGCCTCCACCGCCAGATGGCCCAGCGCAGCGTAAAGGGCCGCCGCGAAGGTATCGGCACCTGCGCTGGCCGCCTGCTCGAGCCCCTGGCGCAGCTTGCCGAAAAGCCATTCCCCCTGGGCGGGGGCGAGCACAAAGCCCTTCCCCGCCGCCAGCCTTTCCAGGGGGACCGCGCCCACCGGCAGATTCGCGACTTCCACCGGAAGCGGGAGCTGGCGGGAGAGAAACCCGCTCAGCCAGCGCGCTGCGTTCACGCGATCGTCGAGCAAGGCGGCGAGCTGCCGGTAGTACAGGCCCGCCGCCCAGAAGGCCACAAAATAGCCAGCGATCCTGGCGACGCTGCGGAAAAAGCCGGCCCAGAAGCCGGCAAGGGCACCGACGATCACCCAGGCGAGGACGGCGACGTCGAACAGGTTGGAGACCATCACTATTGATTCCCCCATTTGAGGTCGCTGGCCGGCCTTCCCTTCCCATCTTAGTACAAAGGCACACGCATAGACAGAGGCGGCTTTCCATATACTGCTACCCAGTCAGCCTGCGCATCCTGTGGGAGGCGTCCTCATGCGTTGGAGAGTGTTAGGGCAGGTCGGGGAAACGCGGCAGGAAATCCGCGTCCCTTATGACAGCAGCAAGGCGGCCGAGCTTATCGGCAGCCACTTGAAAGATATGCTCTTAGCGCGTCTAAAAGGGGACTCCGAACTGGTGTTCCTCTGCATAGGCACGGACCGGTCCACCGGCGATGCCTTGGGCCCCTTGGTGGGCCAATCCCTCGCGGAAATGCCCGCCCTGGGCGCCGCGGTCCTGGGGACCCTGGACCACCCGGTGCACGCCAGCAACCTGGTCGACATCCTGCGCCAGCTCCAGGCCGACGGGAGAGAGCGCATCGTCGTGGCCGTCGACGCCTGCCTCGGCCAGCCCGAAAACGTGGGGACCATCACGGTGGGCCCCGGGGCCTTGCGTCCGGGGGCCGGGGTCAACAAGAACCTGCCGCCCGTCGGCCACCTCTTCATCACAGGGACCGTCAACGTGGGCGGTATGCTCGAATACCTGGTCCTCCAAAACACCCGCCTCAGCCTGGTCATGCGCATGGCCTCTACCATCGTCGGCGGTATCGTCCGCGCCCTTGAGATGCTAAAGATCACAGTCCCGTGCGCCGCTCGATCTCCCGGCCAACTTGCTCCGGCGTCAGCCCGGAAGCCTCTATCACCGGGGCTCGCGTAACGATGTCCTGCCCACCCAGGAGGTTGTTGTCGGTCCCCCGCACCACCACCGCATCCACGGTCCCGTGGGCGCGGTCCAAATCCACAACATCGTAGCCCTGCTCCCTCAGATATTCCTTGAAGGGCGAAAGGGCCGCCTCTACCGCGATGACCTTTCTCGGCACTGCGGATCACCTCAGCCCTAGTTTGTGTCCCGCGGCCCGCCACCATCCCCTCCGGGGGCGCCGTGGGACCGACAGTTGCCTTCTTGCCCGGCGTGGAGCTAGACTGGTAAGGCGGCAAATTTTGGGCAAAGGCTGATAACCCATGACAGGAACGTTTATCAATGTGGCGACGGTGCTGGCCGGGGGCACCCTCGGAACCCTCCTCGGAGACCGCATCCCCCGCAGAATCCGAGACACCCTCCTCAACGCCATCGGGGTCTTCACCATCATCATCGGCATCGACATGGCCCTGGGATTGGATAATCCATTGGTCCTGCTCGTCAGCCTCGTGCTGGGAGGCGCCATCGGGGAAGTCCTGCAACTGGAGGAACGGGTAACTGCTGCGGCGCAGCGCTGTGAGGCATGGCTCGCGGTTCGCACCGGCCGCGCGAAGATCGGGGACGTCACCCGCGGCCTGGTCACGGCCTCCTTGGTCTTCTGCGCCGGCCCCATGACCATTTTGGGCTCTATTCAGGATGGCCTGACCGGGAACTACACGACGCTGGCGGTCAAGGCCGTCCTCGACGGGGTTACGTCGGTAGCCTTCGCCTCCGCCCTGGGCGTGGGCGTCCCGCTCGCGGCCGCCGTCGTGCTCCTGGTGCAGGGCTCCTTGTCTCTGGGCGCCTCACTCCTCAAACCCCTGCTCACCGCCAATGTCGTGGCCCAGATATCCGCTGTGGGCGGGATACTTATCGTAGCCATAGGCCTTGGGATCCTGGAGCTCAAGAGGATGCGCGTTCTAAATCTGCTCCCGGCGCTCCTGCTCGCCCCGGTCCTGAGCCTTCTCATCGCGGGACCACGCTGAATCAAAGCCTATACATATCCTTCATCCGGCGGTAGCGTTCGCCTACGTAGGGATCGATCTCCTCAAGTGGTACCCCGTCCAGCAGGGGCACAAAGAAGCGCCGCAGCGCCTCCCCCCGGACCATCCATTGAAAGTAGCGCCGGCCACCGTGCTCATACGGGCCATAGAGCCGCGATCCGGGAACGATCCCCAGGAGCCATCGCAACAAGGGCTCATGCCGCACGTGCATGCGCAGGGACACGTGGGGCTGCTTGCCGTCCCCGCCGAAATGCCCTTCCCCGATGAGCACACCCACCAGGACCCCGAGCTCGAATCCCTTGCTACCACTCAAATTGAGACCTGCGGCCTCGCTCATCGCCGTCGGGCCTCCCCGCCCGTTGTTTCACCGTCATGTAACACGTGGAACACTAGAGGGCCAACTGCTTGCCGGTGATGACCTCATAGATGCGCTCCAGATCCTCCGGCCCATAGAACTCGATCTCCACCACGCCCTTTCCCCCGGCGGACCGTACCCTCACCCGCACGCCCAGCCGATCCTGCAAACCCGCCGCCACCGCGGCCGTCACCGCGCCCTCCTGCAATCCCTCCCGCACCACCTTAACAGAGGTGCTTGCCGCCTTCGTCGAGGCTGCAGCAGACTGCTCTCGCTGCAACCGCTTCACCAAGGCCTCCGCCTCGCGCACGCTCAACCCACCCTCCGCGATGCGCCGCGCCGCCTCCCGCTGCGCCTCGCCAGCCGGCAGACCCG
>JBBITQ010000012.1:0-1887 GCA_037440685.1 Clostridiales bacterium | reverse complement strand
CCTCGACGAGCGCCTGCACCGCGCGATCCAACTGCAAGAGCCGCAAAGCGTTAGCTATGGCCGGCCTGCTCTTTCCCAGGCGCACGGCCAACTCCTCCTGCGTCAGCCCCAGCCGTTCCATCAGCACCTGGTAGGCCCTTGCTTCCTCCATCGGGTTGAGGTCCTGCCGCTGAAGGTTCTCGACCAGCGCCACCTCCATCATCTGGGCATCCGTCATGTCACGCACGATCACCGGCACCGCCCGCAGCCCCGCCATCCGCGCCGCCCGCCATCGCCTCTCGCCAGCGATGATCTGGTACCGATCGCCCACCTGCCGCACAAGGATCGGCTGCACCACGCCGTGCTCCCTGATGGACGCCGCCAGCTCCTCCAGCTTATCCTCCGGGAACGACCGCCGCGGCTGATGCGGGTTGGGATCCACCAGCTCCACCCCAACCTCGTCCACCCGCTCCCCTTCCCTCGGCTCCACCGCCAGCAGAGCCTCCAACCCACGCCCCAGCCGCCGCTTAGTATCTGCCACGCTCCACCACCTCCCTCGCCAGCTCCATGTACACCTCGGAACCCCGCGAGCGCGGATCGTAATCCACTATCGGCATCCCGTGGCTGGGCGCCTCACTCAGCCGGACGTTGCGGGGGATGATGGTCCGGAACACCTTTCCCCGGAAGTGCCGCTTCACCTCGTCAGCCACCTGGACCCCCAGGTTGGTCCGCGCATCGAACATCGTGAGCAGAACCCCTTCCAATTCCAGGGCAGGGTTCAACCTGCTGCGCACCAGGTTGATGGTGTTCAGCAGTTGCGTCACGCCCTCCAGCGCGTAGTACTCGCACTGGATGGGGACGAGCACGGCGTCCGCAGCGCAGAGGGCGTTGATGGTAAGCAAGCCCAGCGACGGGGGGCAGTCGATCAACACGAAATCGGTCGCCCGCGCCACACCCCCCAGGGCGTGCCGCAACCGCAGCTCCCGCTCCGCCATTCCCACCAGCTCGATCTCCGCGCCCGCCAGATCGATGGTCGCCGGCACCAGGGACAACCCCTCAACCGCCGTGCCCATCACCACCGCTTCCAACGGCACCTCCCCAACCAGCACGTCGTACACCGACCGTCGCAACCGCTCCTTGCGGACCCCCAAGCCGCTCGTCGTATTCCCCTGCGGGTCCACGTCCACCAGCAATACCTTCTTCCCCAGCCGCGCCAAGCAGGCGCCCAGGTTCACCGCCGTCGTCGTCTTCCCCACGCCGCCCTTCTGATTCGCTATCGCTATCACTCGTCCGACGACCCCTGCCCTCCCCTGGACGGCCCGCCGGCACCCGCGGCCAGCTGGCGCCCTCACCGCCACTCCTTCGCCATCAGCGCCCACTCACCTTCCCGATCCCCTACTCCGCTTCGCCGCCGGGGCATTCCTTATTTTTACATGCAATTCCACAAATTCCTCCCCCACCGATTCCGACATCGTCACCTCCACGCCCGCAGCCAGACCAGCAGCCACCGCCTGCCTGAAGGCGTTGACGACGATCCGCACGTCCTTGACGATGCCCCGGTAGCGCCGCTGGCCCTTCTCGCCCTGGCCCTCGGCACCCTCCTCCTCCTTTGCCACCCGCTCCACCAGGCTCTCTAGCTCCCGGACCGTGAGCCGCCGCCGCACCACCTCCTCCACAGCCGCCATCTGCCGCTCCTTGCTCGACAGCCGCAGCAACGCCCGCGCGTGCCTCTCCGAGATCATTTCCCGGGAAATGACCGCGCGCACCTCCGGAGGAAGCCGCAACAACCTCAACTTGTTCGCGATACTCGACTGCGTGCGCCCGACCTTCTCTGCCAACTCCTCCTGCGTCAGCCCGAACTCCCGCAGCAGCCGCTGATACCCCTCCGCCTCCTCGAAGAAATGCAGC
>JBBITQ010000011.1:8133-13493 GCA_037440685.1 Clostridiales bacterium | reverse complement strand
GCCCGGGTGTCGGTCCCGTGGCTGCGGTTCGGTGACACGGTCATCCACATGGGGTATCGCGTCGGCCCCCTGGAGGCCGCCGTCCTCTTCATGGTCACCCTCGTGAGCTGGATGGTCCTGATCTTCTCGAAGGGTTACATGCACGGCGACGCGCGGTTCAACCGCTTCTTCGCCAACGTGACGCTCTTCGTCACCGGCATGCTCACCCTGGTGCTGGCTGACAACTTCCTGCTCTTCTTCGTGGCGTGGGAGATCATGGGGCTGTGCTCGTACCTCCTCATCGGCCACTGGTTCGAGGATCTGGACAATGCCCGGGCGGCCTTCAAGGCGTTCATCGTCACCAGGCTCGGGGACGTCGGGCTCATGCTCGGGATCTGGTTGCTGTTTGCCAGCGCCGGCACCTTCGAGTTCGACGCCATCATGGCGAAGGTCACCGCGGGCGAGATCGACAAGGGCCTGCTCACGCTAGCGGGGCTCATGCTCTTCGCCGGGGCCGTGGGCAAGTCGGCGCAGGTGCCGCTCCACATCTGGCTGCCCGATGCCATGGCGGGCCCGACGCCGGTGAGCGCCCTGATCCACGCCGCCACGATGGTGGCAGCCGGCGTGTTCCTCGTCGCCCGCGCCTTCCCCATCTACCAGGCCGCGCCGGCCGCGGCGGCGTACGTGGCCTTCACCGGAGCGCTCACCGCCCTCCTGGCGGCGCTGATCGCCACCGTGCAGACCGATATCAAGAAGGCGCTGGCCTACTCGACGGTGAGCCAGCTCGGCTACATGATGACCGCGTTGGGGGTCGGCGGGTACGCGGCGGGCCTCTTCCACCTGGAGACCCACGCCTTCTTCAAGGCGCTCCTCTTCCTGGGCTCGGGCAGCGTGATCCACGCCGTGCACACGCAGGAGATGCACCAGATGGGCGGGCTGATCGGGAAGCTCAAGGTCACGGGGATCACCTTCATCATCGGAACGCTGGCGCTAGCCGGCATTCCGCCCTTCGCCGGCTTCTTCTCCAAGGACGAGATCCTGCTCGACGCCTATCGTTCCCAGTTCCCGGTCCTGTTCTGGGTGCTGGTCACGGCCGCGTTCCTCACGGCTTACTACATGTCCCGCGTGGTGATCCTCACCTTCTTCGGGCGGCCGCGCGACCATCACGCCTACGAGCACGCCCATGAGTCGCCGGCCAACATGACCGTGCCGCTCCTGGTCCTGGCGGTCCCGGCGGTCGTGGCGGGCTTCTTCGGGGCGCCCTCCGCCGGCCACGCCTTCCAGCACTTCATCATGCCCCATGGCCATGTGCCCGAGCCGAGCGGCCTGGTGCAGGGCCTCGCCGTCGGTGCCGCCGTGGCGGGGATCGCTGTGGCCTGGCTGGTCTATGGCGCCGGGGCCGTCGACCGGCGGGCGCTCATCCAGGGGCTGCGGCCCCTGTACGTCCTCTTCAAGCAGAGGTTCTACTTCGACCACGTGGCCCTGGGTATCGCCAGGGTCACGTCCGGGATAGCCGCCTTCGTGGGCGCCTTCGACAGGTACGTCGTCGACGGGCTGGTGAACGCCGTGGCCTGGCTGACCCTGATGCTGGGCAGGGCGGCGCGCAGCCTGGCCGTGGGCAGCGCGCAGGCGTACGCCATGGTGATGTTCGCCGCGCTGGTGGTGGGCATGTTGATCTATCAGGTGATAGGGGGGTAAGCCGTGGCCGATCTGCCCATGCTGAGCCTTCTGATATTCGTGCCTCTGGCGGGTGCCGCCGTGGGCCTGTTCATCCCGGCGGAGAGGGAACGGACGATCAAGATCTACGCCATGGCCGTCTCCGCCATCCCCGTTGTGCTCGTGGCCGCCATGTGGGCGGCGTTCGAACCCGGGAGCGCTGGGTTCCAGTTCAAGGAGTACGTGCCATGGGTGCCGAGCCTGGGCATAGCCTACAGCCTCGGGGTGGACGGCATCAGCTTCGCCCTCATCGCCCTGTCGGCCCTGGTGTTCTTCCTCGCCTTCCTGGCCTCGTTCGGGATCGAGCGGCGGGTGAAGGAGTTCTTCATCCTGGTCCTGATCCTGGAGGCGGCGGTGATGGGCGTATTCGCCGCCCTGGATTACGTCCTCTTCTACGTGTTCTGGGAAGCCGTGCTCATTCCTATGTACTTCTTGATCGCCATCTGGGGCGGCCCGCGCCGGGAGTACGCGGCGATAAAGTTCCTCATATATACCATCGTCGGCAGCCTGCTCATGGTGGTGGCCATCGTCGCCCTCTACCTGGTGACCGGGGCCGACACCTTCTCCATCCCGGAGATCGCCCGCCGCGCGCCGGAGAGCGTCCCACTGTCGTGGCGGTGGTGGATCTTCCTCGGTCTGTTCCTCGGCTTCGCCGTCAAGGTCCCGGTCTGGCCCTTCCACACCTGGCTCCCCGACGCCCACGTGGAGGCGCCGACCCCGATCAGCGTGATCCTGGCCGCCATCCTGCTCAAGATGGGCACGTACGGCCTGGTCCGCATCAGCCAGCCGACGCTGCCGGAGGTGGCGCGGGAGTTCGCCTTCGCCCTGGCGGTCCTCGGGGTGATCAACATCATCTACGGGGCGCTGGCGGCCATGGCACAGAAGGACTTCAAGAAGATGGTGGCGTACTCCAGCGTGAGCCACATGGGCTACGTGCTGCTGGGGCTGGCGGCCAACACGCCGGCAGCCGTGAACGCTTCGGTCTTCCAGATGGTCTCCCACGGCCTCATCTCCGCCATGCTGTTCCTCCTCGTCGGTGTCTTCTACGACCGCACCCACACGCGGGAGATGGAGCGCCTCCACGGCATGTACCTGGCGGCGCCTATGGCGGGCGTCATCCTGGCCTTCGCCGGGATGGGCAACCTGGGGCTGCCCGGCCTGTCAGGCTTCATCGGGGAGTTCTTCACCCTGCTCGGCTCCGTGCAGGTGTTCCGCACACTTGTCTACGTCACCCTGCTCGGCGTGGTGCTGACAGCCGCCTTCAACCTCCTCATGATGCACCGCGTGCTGATGGGAAGGCCGCGGGAGGAGTTCGCCGTGATGCCTGACGTGTCCCCGAGGGAACTGGCCACTCTGGTGCCGCTGATGGCCGCCACGCTGCTCTTGGGGATCTGGCCGTCCGTGCTGATGAATCTGACCAATGCGCCGGTGATGCAACTGGTGGCCAAGGTAGGGGGCATGTAACTGTGAACGGGGGTCTCGCGTTGCTTGCGAACACTAACATGAGCGTGATCCTCCCCGAGATCGTCCTCACGGCGGCAGGCCTTCTGCTCCTGCTGGCGGAGGCGTTCCTGCCGCAGCGGGCGTTGGGGCGGACAGGGGCCGTGGGCGGGCTGGCCGTCCTGGGCGCGCTGGCGGCGCTGGCGGCGCTGTTCCGCACGCCGGTGGGCGTCGCTGGTCTCAGCGGGACCGTCTGGAGCGACGGGTTCGGGATGTTCTTCCGCGCCGTGCTCCTGGTGATCCTGGTGATGGTGGTGCTCATGTCCGTGGAGTTCGTCGAGAGGCGGAAGATCCCGGCGGGCGAATTCTACGCGCTCCTGGCGTTCGCCACCGTCGGCGCCATGTTCATGGCCATCTCGGCCGACCTCATCTCCCTCTACATCGGGTTGGAGCTGCTATCCATCTCGTCCTACGTCCTGGCCGGCTTCCTCAGGGGTGACCCCCGCTCGGGCGAGGCGGCCATCAAGTACTTCCTCACCGGCGCGATGGCGTCCGGCATCCTGCTGTTCGGCATCTCGCTCCTCCTGGGCCTCACGGGCAGCACCAACCTGCGCGAGGTGGCCGGCGCCCTCTCCTCCGTGCCGTCGGGTGCGGCGCTCTTCGCGGCGCTGGTCCTGCTCACGGGTGGATTGGGGTTCAAGCTGGCGGCGGTGCCATTCCACCTCTGGGCGCCTGACACGTATCAGGGCGCGCCCACCCCGGTGACAGCCTTCCTCTCGGTGGGTTCCAAGGGAGCCGCGGTGGCCGCCTTCCTCCGGATCTTCTTCGTCGGCCTGGACCCGGTGAAGCCGGACTGGGGCTTCCTCCTGGCCGCGGTGTCGGTGCTCACCATGACTCTCGGCAACGTGGCCGCCCTGCACCAGCGGAACGTGAAGCGGCTCCTCGCCTATTCCTCCATCGCCCAGGCCGGGTACATACTGGCGGCCCTGGCCTCCGCCAATGCTGCGGGCTTCTCCGCGGCCATGTTCTATGTCGCGGCATACGCCTTCATGAACGTGGGCGCCTTCGCCGTCCTGGTGGCCCTCGCGAACCAGGGCGAGGGCGACGACCTGGACGACCTGGCGGGGCTGGCGCGGCGCGAGCCGGTGCTGGGCTTCCTGATGTTTCTCTTCCTTCTCTCTCTCCTCGGCATCCCGCCGCTGGCCGGCTTCTGGGCGAAGTTCTTCGTCTTTCGCGCCGCCGTGGACGCCGGCCTGGTCTGGCTGGCGGTCGCCCTCGCGCTGAACAGCGCCATCTCAGTGGGGTACTACTACGCCGTCGTTAAGGCGATGTACGTATCCCCGGCTCCGGAGGAGCGGGCGGGCAGGCCGGTGGCGGCCGGGCTGCTCCTGCAGGTGGGCCTGGCGCTGGCGGCCGCCGGTGTGATCGTGCTCGGGCTCATGCCGGAGACGTTCCTGGGGTGGGCCATGCTGGCGGCGCAGGCGCGGTGAACGGCCTCCTGCGCGCCGTGGGGGTTCCCGGTTGGCGATAGCCCTCAGGCTAGGAACCCGGTTGGTAAGCGCCACCTTCCGCGAGAGGGTCAACCGGTTCGCAGCCCTGGTGGAGGTGGACGGGGCCATCCTCCTGGTCCATGTGCCCAACAGCGGCCGGCTGGGAGAGCTCCTGGTCCGGGGGGCGCCGACGTGGCTGGCGCCGGCTGCGGCGGGGCGCAGCGGCGGGAAACGCCGCACGGATTACGATCTGGTCGCCGTGCGGAAGGACGCGACCTGGGTCGCCATCGACGCTCGGTTGCCGGCGGCGCTGCTGGCGGCCGCAATCAGGGCGGGGGCGCTCGCGCCCTTCGCCGGGTATGAGCGCCTGCGGCGCGAGGCGCGCCTTGGGCAGAGCCGGCTCGACCTGCTCCTGGAGCGGGATGCCGCGCCGTCCGCGGCCGGGGACGGGTCGCCGGGGGTTCGGCCGGAGCGCTGCTGGATCGAGGCGAAGTCGGTCACCCTGGTGGCTGCGGGTGAGGCGCGGTTCCCCGATGCCCCCACGGCACGAGGGGCGCGTCACCTGGAGGAACTGGCGGGGGCGGTGAGCAGGGGGGACCGGGCGGCAGTGGTGTTCGTCATCCAACGCCCTGACGCGACGCGGTTCCGCTCACACGACGAGACCGACGCCGCCTTCGGCCGTGCGCTGCGGGAGGCGGCCGCGGCCGGGGTGGAGGTCTACGCTTACCGCTGCGC
>JBBITQ010000011.1:0-8088 GCA_037440685.1 Clostridiales bacterium | reverse complement strand
GCTCGAGGCCGTGCCCGTGTGCCTGTAGGCAGTCGGGGCGGGAAGGATTTGTGGCGCGGCGGTCGAAAAAAAAATGGGGAGAAACGCGCCAGCGAGGAGGGTTTCCGGATGGCGGTGTGGAAGTGCTCGGCCTGCGGGCACGAGAAGGAGGGGCGGTGCAAGCCCAGGAAGTGCCCCGGGTGCGGCGGGAGCGACACGTTCACGAAGAAGGAGTAGGGCGGCAGCCCCTGCTGCGCAAGCAGGCCGCCTGGAAACCCGGCGCCAGCCGGGTTTTCGATTTCCGTGGCATCCAGCCGGACCGCGCGGCTCGCGCCCGGTGGATGCCGTGGCGGACGGGGTAGGGATGTGCCCGCGGCAGCAGGAATCCCCCTCTATATGTCGTAGTAACCTCTGGCGAGACGCACAACATATTGTGTTTCCTGTGGATAGCCTGTGGATTTCGCTGCGTGAGGTGGCACCGTTGCGCTGCCCGATGTGCGGACACGTGGAGACGAAGGTGCTGGATTCCCGGCCCACCGAGGAGGGCACGGCCATCCGCCGGAGGCGGGAGTGCCTGGCGTGCGCGGAGCGTTTCACCACGTACGAGAAGGTGGAGTTCCCGCCGCTCTCGGTGGTCAAACGCGACGGCCGGCGCGAGGCGTTCGACCGCGGCAAGATCCTGCGCGGGCTGCTCACCGCCTGCGAGAAGCGCCCGGTCTCCCGCGAACGCCTGGAACAGTTGGTGGCCGAGGTGGAGAAGGAGATCCGCAGTCGGTTCGAAGGTGAGGTCCCATCCCAGGCCATCGGGGAAGCGGTCATGGAGCGGTTGCGGGGTCTGGACGAGGTGGCCTACGTGCGCTTTGCCTCCGTCTACCGGCAGTTCGCCGACGTGGAGGAGTTCCGGGCGGAGCTGGACCGCCTGTTGGCCGGAAAGGCGCGCCGGGTCACGGGCGCCGCGGAGGGGCGCGACGGGGAGGAGGCGGGCGGCGGCTGGGACGCCGTCCCGGCTGGCGCGGCGGGCTCAGGCGGCATGGGCAGGGAATAGGCATGAGGAGGGGGATGGCGATGGCCAGGGCGAAGAAGGCGGCTGAGCAAGAGGGGACGAGCCGGTTCAGCGAGATACAGATGAAGGTGTTCCTGGACCGGTACGCCCTGAAGGGCAAAGACCTGGTTCCGGGCGGGCCCGCCCTCGTCGTGGACAAGGGCGATCCGCGGCGCGGCCAGGTGGTGACCGTCGTGGATCAGGAGGGCTATCGGGTGAGGGCGCGGCTGGCCGACGGCACGGTGGGCGAGTTCCAGCGGGGCGCGATCGTCCCGCTCCTGGAGACCGATCCCACGCAGATGTGGGATCGCGTGGCGCGGGCCATCGCCGCGGTGGAGGGGACGGAGGAGAAGCGCGCCTACTGGGAGGAGCGCTTCCGCTGGGCCATGGACGGCTTCAAGTTCGTCCCCGGCGGCCGCATCCTGGCCGGGGCGGGTAGCGGGAAGGACGTCACCTACTACAACTGCTTTGTGATCCCTCTGGTGGAGGACAGCCGCAAGGGCATCGTCAAGACCCTGGAGAACATGATCGAGATCATGGCCCGGGGCGGGGGCGTGGGCATCAACGGTTCCACCCTCAGGCCGCGGGGGGCGTACGTGCGCGGGGTCAACGGCACCTCGAGCGGCGCTGTCTCCTGGATGGAGATCTTCTCCGACGCTACCGGTCTCATCGAACAGGGCGGCTCGCGCCGCGGCGCCCTCATGCTCATGCTGGCGGCCTGGCATCCCGACATCGAGACCTTCATCACCGTGAAGCGCGACTTCTCCCGTTTCAACAACGCCAACCTCTCGGTGATCATCCCCGACGATTTCATGGAGGCGGTAGAGGAGGATGCCGATTGGGACCTGGTCTTCCCCGACACCGACGTCCCGGAGTACAAGCAGTTGTGGGACGGCGACCTGGTAGCCTGGCGCGCGGCGGGGAAACCGGTGCGGGTCTACAAGACGGTCAAGGCCAGGAAGCTCTGGGACCTGATCATCGAGAGCAACTGGGCCTCCGGCGAGCCGGGCGTCGTGTTCCTGGAGCGGTATAACAAGCTGAGCAACACGTGGTACTTCCAGAAGCTCATTTCGGTCAACCCGTGCGGTGAACAAGGCTTGCCGGCGTGGGGTGTGTGCAACCTGGGCAGCCTCGGCCTCTCGGCCTTCGTCCGCGACGGGGAGGTGGACTGGGCCACCCTGACGGAGACCACGCGGGTGGCCGTGCGTTTCCTGGACGACGTGATCGACGAGACGCGCTACATCTTCGAGGAGAACCGCCAGTCCCAGATGGCGGCGCGGCGCGTCGGCCTGGGCACCCAGGGGTTGGCGCACATGCTGATCAAGCTCAAGCTGCGGTACGGCAGCCCGGAAGGCAACGCCTTCATCGCGGAGCTCTACCGGCGGATCATGCTGGACGCCTATTGGGCGTCGGTGGAGATCGCCAGGGAGAAGGGCCCCTTCCAGGCCTTCGACCGGGATAAGTTCCTGCAGGGCGAGTTCATCAAGCGCCTGCCGGAGGACCTGCGGGACGCCATCGCCCAGTACGGCATCCGGAACGCCACCCTCCTCACCCAGGCGCCCACGGGGACGACCAGCCTCCTGGCCGGGATGTCCTCGGGGATCGAGCCGGTATTCCGGTTCAAGATGAAGAGGGTGGACCGCATCGGGGAGCACTACATCTACGATCCCCTCTACCAGGAGTGGGAACGCGCCCACCCTGGCGCCGAGCGGCCTGACTACTTCGTGGAGGCCGACGAGCTCACACCGGAGGAGCACGTGGAGGTGCAGGCGATCATCCAGCGGTTCGTCGACTCGAGCATCTCCAAGACGGTGAACGCCCCGAACCACCACACGGTCGAGGACACGCGGCGTGTGTACGAGCTGGCCTACCGGCTGGGGTGCAAGGGCATCACCTACTTCCGCGACGGCAGCAGGTCCGGCGTGCTCTCGGAGATCAAGGAGGAGAAGAAGGCCGAGAAGGCCGCTCCCACCGCAGCGGGCGTGCAGGAGGCGGCAGCGGGGGCCCAGGCGCGCCAGATACCACTCATACCCCAGGTGGGCGGTCCGAGGGACCTGGCGGCGGCGACCGGCGTGAACGGGGCGTGGGGGAGCATCCGGCCCATCGACCGGCCTTTGCGCCTGGAAGGCTTCACCGACGTGAAGGAGACCCCGCTGGGGAAGCTGTTCCTCACCCTCAACCTGCTGGATGGCCACCCGGTCGAGCTGTTCGCGCAGATCGGCAAGGCGGGCAGCGATGTGGCCGCCTTCACCGAGGCGATGGCGCGGCTCGTGTCGCTCGCCCTGAGGTGCGGCGTCGCACCGGAGGAGGTGGCCGACCAACTCCTCGGCATCGGCGGGAGCCGCTCGGTCGGGTTTGGCTCTCAGCGCGTCCGCTCCGTCCCCGACGCCATCGGCCAGTTCCTCTCCGACTACCTGCACCGCTGGAGGGGCGGCGGGGAGGAGGCGACGGCGGCCGAGGGGGAGCGAGGCGCCGCGGGGCCCGGGCAGGCGCACGGGCACAAGGGCCAGCTCGCTTTCAACTTGAACGGCAACGGCGAGGCGAAGAACATGAGCCTCTGCCCCTCTTGCGGCATGCACAGCCTGGCGCCGGTCGAGGGATGCGCCACCTGCCTGAACTGCGGTTACAGCGAGTGCTGACGTTCCTCGCCGCCGGGCGCCCGGCGCGGGCGCGTCTGCCGTGTCACCCGGTCGCCAGTGCCTGCCGCCGACGCAGGTGCAGGCGGCAAAGCGGATGCAGGATCAGGGTGAGTGGTCCCCCGGCGGCGAGGATGGCCCGCGCCGGGCGGTGGAGCCTCTGCTGGCCCACCTTGCGGTCCGAGAGGTACAGGGCGGGGAGGCCGTGCACCACTAGGGTGTGGCAGGGCGCGTTCCTGAGGGGGCGGACCCGGTTGCGCGCCGGGCGGCATGGGTCGGGGTGGGGTAGTAGGCCACGAAGTTCAGGTCGCCCCACGAGCGGTCTTCCGCCTGGTCGATGAAGTAGTCCAGGAGGATATGCAACCCGCACACCCAGGGGAAGTAGGCTGCCGCGAGCGAGCGCACCTCTGCTGCGCCCAGTCCTTGGTCCGTGGCGGCGGCGAGGAGGGCGAAGACGCCCAGGGTCGAACCGGCGGCCGCCGCAAACTCCCACCAGGCGAGCCCTGGTGCGCTCCGGCGGTGGCGGGAGAACCACCGCCGGAGGGCCGCTTCGCGGCTGGCGGGGTCGAGGTGCTTGTAGACCTGCAGGTCGTTGTAGAGGGCTATGAACCGCTTCACCTGCCCCCGCACCGCGGCGTAGGCGGGCAGGAGCCGCACGCGGCGCTGGCAGGCCTCCACCAGCGCGGCCAGGTAGCCGCCGTCTGCGCTGCGCGGGTGGAAGGCGTAGTAGTCGGCCGTCCCGCCGCCGGGATCGACCGCGTCCAGCATGGCCTGGTGGAGGCGGCGGAAGTCCGCGCCGTCCCGTGTCTCGCCGCGGTCACAGAGGTTGTCCAGGTAGTTGCTGATTGTCTGCAGGGCCACGATGAGCGGCACCAGCACCTCCATCCACGCCGGGGCCAGGGCGGCGAAGACGCTCCCGCCCTCGGCGTGAAAGCGTTTGTCGCGCAGGCTGTGCAAAGCTTGGGCCCGCAGCTCCAGGTCCGGGATCTCGTGGGCGCGGCGGTACCAGCAGGCGAGCTCGCCGTCGACGCGCGGGAGCACCTCCCGGTGCAGGAGTTCGCCGATGGCAACCTTGGTCGCGAGGTCAGCGAGGATCGTGGGCAGCGCGGACACCCTCCCGCCGACGGTGAGTTCCGTGTCCCTGTGGATTCTATGCCCTCGGCCAGTGGTCAACACCTTTTTCCATGGCGAGCAGGCGGCGCTTGATGGCGGGCCCGGCTGAGAAGCCGCCAAGGGAGCCGTCGGCGGCGACGACGCGGTGGCACGGGATGAGGATCGGGACCGGGTTGGCCCGCAGCGCCCGCGCGACGGCGCGGGCGGCGCGGGGCAGCGCAAGGCGGCGGGCCAGTTCCGAGTAGGAGATGGTCGATCCGTACGGGACCTCGCGCAGGGCTTCCCAGACGCGGAGCTGGAAGGGGGTGCCCCTGAGGTCCAGGGGGCAGTCGAAATCCGGCCGGAGCCCGGCGAAATACTCGTGTAGCTGGGAGGCGGCACGGGCGAGGAAGGGCGAAACGGGCGGGAGCGGCGCCGCTTCGCCTTCGTCCGGCGCCGTTGCGCGGCAGCCCAGTTCCAGGCGGCAGAGCCCGCGGGGCGTGGCGTGGAGCCGGACCGGTCCCACGGGCGTCGGGAGGATGGCGCTGGTGGCTGTCACGGGGAAGGCCGCCTCACCACGAGGACGTCGCACGGGGCGTGGCGCACCACGTGCTCGGACACGCTCCCCAGGAGCGCCCGTTCCAGCGCGGAGCGCCCGTGGGCGCCCACGACGATGAGGTCTGCTCCCTGGGCGGCTGCGACGTTCAGGATTTCCTGCTTAGGGTGCCCGCCGGCGAGGATAGGGGTGAAGGTGACGCCGGAGGCGGTGGCGAGGTCGCCCATGTCGGCCAGGGCGCGCTGCCCCTCCGCCTCCATCTCTCCCACTGCGTCGGCGTAATGGATGCCCAGGCGCACGGCGGCGCGGGTGTCGACGACGTACAGGCCGACCAAGCGGGCGCCGGCGCAACGGGCGAGCGCTACCGCTCGCTGCGCCGCGGCGCGCGAACAGTCGGAGCCGTCGGTGGCGCATACGATGAGGCGGATGTCCAGCGCGGGCGGGACCGACACCGGCGCGTCCTCCTCCAGGTGGGGTGTTTGGATCCGGGTTCTGCCTTCATCTTAACCGGCAGTGGCCGGGGCTGGCAACCGAGGGGAAGACGCTGCCGCCTTGACAGGCGGCGCCGCAGGGGGTAATTTTTTACTCAGCCGTTCCATCTATCGCAAAGCCGAGGAAGGGGATCATCCGGCCCCCAAGCCGGTGCCAGAGAGCCGGGTCCGCAGGCTGCAAGACCCGGTCACCGCGGAAGGTCGAGCCCACCCCTGAGGCGGGGGCGATGAGCCCACCCGGGTCCCGCCCGTTAGCGCGGCAAGCGGCCGGGGGCGCGTTCCCCGGGCCGCGGAGAGGGGTCCGCGCCTGCCCACGCCAGGAGCGCGTCAGCGGGGGCGGGCGGGGCAATGCAGGTGGTACCGCGGAAGGTATGGCCCTTTCGCCCTGGGTGGCGAGAGGGCCTTTGCGTTGTGATGGAGAGCTGGGGGCGGAATCGTCCATGGTCGGTAACGGCAGGGCAGCGTTGCGGCAGGCCAGGCGTCTGGTGGTGAAGGTTGGCACCTCCACCGTCGCCTATCCCGACGGAAAGCCTAACTACGCGCAGTTGGAACAGGTGGTGCGGGGCATCGCCGACCTGTGGAACCAGGGCCGGCAGGTGCTGCTCGTGACGTCGGGGGCCATCGGCTGCGGGCTGGGCCGCATGGGGTTGCGGGAACGGCCCGACAACATGGCTGACAAGCAGGCGCTGGCCGCCATCGGCCAGGCCCTCCTCATGAGGCTCTACGAGCGGCTGTTCGGGGAATACGGTCGCACCGTCGCCCAGGTGTTGCTGACGCGCGGGGACGTCGAGGACGGGGTGCGGCGCGAGAACGCCCGCAACACCCTGAACCGCCTCCTGGAGTGGGGCGTGGTTCCAGTCATCAACGAGAACGACACGGTGGCCGTCGAGGAGATCAACTTCGGCGACAACGACAACCTCTCCGCGCTGGTGGCGAGGCTGGTGGAGGCCGACCTGCTGGTGATCCTCACGGACACCGACGGGCTCTATACCGCCGATCCGCGCACCTGCCCGGACGCCGTGCGGCTCTCCGTGGTGGAGCGCATCACGCCCGAGTTGGAGGAGGCGGCCGGCGGCACCGGCTCGCGGCTTGCCCGGGGCGGGATGAGCAGCAAGGTGACGGCGGCGAAGCTGGCCGGGGCCGCGGGCATCCCGACGGTCGTGGCGCCGGGGTCCCGCCGGGGGGTGCTCCAGGAGGTCGTCGACGGAGAGGACGTGGGCACGCTGTTCCTGGCCGTGGCGCCGGAGCGGGCAGTCTAGCCGGGAGCCGGGCCGGGCGGTCCAGCGGGGGGGAGGATGGTCTTGGAAGGGCTCGAGGCACTGGCGGTGCGCGCCCGCCGGGCGGCAGACCGCCTCAGGATCGCCGGGACGGCGGAGAAGAACCGGGCGCTCGCCGCGATCGCGGAACGGCTATGGCGGGAGCGGGAGGCGGTCCTCGCCGCCAACGCCGCCGACCTGGAGGCCGCCAAAAGCGCCGGGCTCGCCGGGCCGCTCCTGAAGAGGCTGGCCCTGGACGAGAGGAAAGTCGAGGCCATGATCGCGGGCCTCCACGTGCTCGTAGGCCTGCCGGACCCGGTGGGCGAGGGGGTGGCGCGGTGGCGCCGTCCCAACGGCCTGGTGATCGAGCAGGTGCGGGTCCCCCTGGGCGTGGTGGGGATGATTTACGAAGCCCGGCCCAACGTGACGGTGGACGCCGCCGGCATCTGCCTGAAGACCGGCAACGCCGTGATCCTGCGGGGCGGCAAGGAGGCGCTCTCCTCTAACAAGGCGCTGGTCGCGGTGATCCGGGGCGCGCTGGCGGAGAGCGGTCTGCCGGAGGACGCCGTGCAGTTGGTCGCCGCGCCGGGGCGGGAGGCGGCGCAGGCGATGATGCGCCTGACGGGCCTGATCGACGTCCTGATCCCGCGGGGCGGGGCCGACCTCATCCGCACGGTCGTCGAGAACGCCACAGTCCCGGTGATCGAGACGGGCACGGGGAACTGCCACGTGTACGTGGACCGCGACGCCGACCTGGAAATGGCCCTGCGCATCGTCCTCAACGCCAAGCTCTCCAACCCGGCTGTATGCAATGCCGCCGAGAAGCTCCTGATCGACCGGCCGGTGGCCGCGGCGTTCCTGCCGCGGGCGCTGGAGGCGCTCGCCGCGGCCGGCGTGGAAGTGCGGGGCTGTCCCGCGACGCGCGCCATCTGGCCGGCGGCGGTCCCCGCCATCCCGGAGGACTGGGATACCGAGTACCTGGACCTGATCATCGGCGTCAAGGTGGTGGAGGGCGTCGAGGAGGCCATCGCCCACA
>JBBITQ010000010.1:10728-13703 GCA_037440685.1 Clostridiales bacterium | reverse complement strand
CGGAGGCGGCTGGCTGGCAGCCGCGCCGTTCGCCCCAGCCGGCGGCGCGCGGGACGAGTCGCGCGCGAGGGCGCGGGGTGGCCTGTGTGCTCTACGAGGGCGACAACGGCTACGCCGCGCTCGTGGCGGAGGCGGGCGACAGCGCCTGGCAGGGGGTGCGCGAGCTCTTCCGCGCCCTGCGGGCCTGGGCTGCCTCGCAACCGCCGCCGGGGGGCGACCAGTGGACCCAGTGCTGGCGCCTGGGCGGGGCCGCGGCATCCCCGTCGGCGGCCTGGGCCGCAGCGCGGACGGCCTGGGAGAACCTCGTGGCGCGGCTCGGCGCTGCCGCCGTGCGTCTTGAGCGCCTCGGTTCCTGGCTGGCCGGGTTGCCTGGTGACGCCGGGGAGGAACTGGCGGCGGAGGCGGCGGCCCGCGCCCAGCGCCTCGCCCAGGCGGGCGCGGACCTCGACGCCATGCTGGCCGCGGTGGACGCCGGCGACCCGGACCAGGTGGCCTGGCTCGAACTGGATCCCGGCCGCGAGGGGGAGCCGGGCGCAGGAGCGGGGCGGCTGCGCATGGCGCCCCTGTTCCCGGGCCCTCTCCTCGCGGAGAGGCTCTTCCGCCGGCTGGAGGCCTGCGTCCTGACCTCGGCCACCCTAACGGTGGCCCGGAGCTTCGAATACATGGCCGAAGGGCTGGGCCTCGCACACCTGGAACGGCCCGTGGAGTGCCTCACGGTGCCGTCCCCCTTCAGGTTCCGCCAACAGGCCCTCGTGTGCATCCCGGAGGATCTGCCCGAGCCTGCCGGCACGGCCGACGCGACTTACGTCGCCGCCGTCTGCTCCTTCCTGCACCAGCTCATCCTCACGGCGCAGGGCGGGACGCTCGTGCTGTTCACGTCCCATCGTCTGCTACGCGAGGTCTACTCCCGGCTCAAGCGCCCCCTGGAGGAAGCGGACATTGCGCTCCTGGGGCAGGGCCTGGACGGGGGCAGGAGCCGGCTGCTCGAAACCTTCCTCTCCCATCCGCGGTCGGCGCTCTTCGGCTCCGCCAGCTTCTGGGAGGGCGTCGATGTGCCGGGCGCGGCCCTGCGCTGCGTGGCCATGGTGAGGCTGCCCTTCCGTCCGCCCACCTCGCCCCTGGCGGCTGCCCGGCTGGAGGCCCTGGCGCGCCATGGGCAGGATGGCTTCCGCCGTCTCTCCCTGCCGGAGGCGGTGATCCGCTTCAAGCAGGGGTTCGGCCGCCTGATCCGTACCGCCGACGACCGGGGCGTGGTGGTGGTGCTGGACCAACGCCTGGTCACCAGGCGCGACTCGTACGGGAGGGCGTTCCTGGAGTCCCTCCCCGACCCTGAGATCCTGTCGGGGACCAGTGCCCAGGTCCTGGCGGCGGCCGCGATGTGGCTGGGCCACAGGGAAGGATTGGGGGAGGGCGACGCCGTTGCGTGTGCTGCTCACGAATGACGACGGGGTGTACGCCGAGGGACTGCAAGCCCTGCGGCGCGCCCTGGAGGCGGAACCCGGGTTCGAGGTGGCGGTAGTGGCGCCAGAGCGGGAGCGCAGCGCCTCCAGCCATGCCATCACCCTCCACAAACCCCTTTACGTTCACGAGGTCCACATCGACGGCTGCCGCACCCCCACGTGGTCGGTGAGCGGCACCCCGGCCGATTGCACGAAGATCGGCGTCCTCGCCATCCTGAACCGGCGCCCGGACGTAGTGGTGTCCGGCATCAACCGCGGGCCCAACCTGGGCATGGACGTGTTCTACTCCGGGACCGTGTCGGCGGCCATCGAAGGCGCGATCCTGGGCATCCCCTCGCTGGCCGTCTCGCTGGCCACGTTCGAAGACGCCGACTACACCTTCGCGGCCCGCTTCACCGTCGCCCTCCTGCGGCGCGTGGCCGCGGAGGGGTTGGAGGCGGGGGCCCTCTTGAACGTCAACGTGCCCGCGCTCGACGAGGACCAGGTGGCAGGAGTGGCGGTCACCCGGCTGGGGCTGCGGTATTACGACGACGTCTTCCACCCCCGCGAGGACCCGCGCGGCCGGCGCTATTACTGGCTTGCCGGCGAGGTGCGCCGCGGCGGGGAGGACCCCGACACGGACATCGGGGCGCTGGAGCGCAACCTCGTCTCCATCACCCCTCTGCGGTTGCAACTGACCGACGTCGCCCTCGGCCAGCGACTGCGCGCCTGGGTCCCGGTGCTGGAGAAGGGCATCGGGTGCTCTTGAATATGCACGGCAGCGGCGCCGCCATGTGGCGCCCGTGCAGTGATTTTTCACCATAACGCCGCGCAGGCCGTCGCAGATTAATGACGCACCCGCCGCAGGCACGCGCCAGCGATGGGGGGAATGTGCGATGACCTGTGACAGGAACCGCGCAGTCTACCCGGAGGCCGGAGAGGCGCTCGACCGCTTCAAGTACGAGGTCGCCGAGGAACTGGGCCTGCGGGATGACATCGAACGGCGTGGCTGGGAGAACATGACTACGCGCGAGGTCGGGAAGATCGGCGGCAACATGGTGCGCCGTATGATCGACTTCGCGGAGCGCAGCATGGCCGAAGGCGCCGCGCAGGCCGAGCCTGCCCGGAAGGCGCCGGACGAGCCCGCCCGCAGGTAACGGTCCGAACGCTAACGAGGAGTGCCGGCGGCAGTGCAAGCGGAACCGGGAGTCGGAGCCCGGTTCCTTTTTTCGCATACGACGCCGGCGGAGTAAATATGAGTAAAGGTGAAGGGGATGGTGCCGATGCGGGCTCGTGCCGACATGCGCACTGCCAACCCTGTCCTGGACCTGTCGGCGGTGGGGGCAGGCGTCGTCTTCACCGTGGCCTGCAGCGTCGTCGTCGCGGCCGCGACCGCCATCGCCGTCCGCTACACCACGCTGACGGAAACCTACCTGTCCATCGCCCTGTACTACCTCGGCCTCCTCACGGTGGTGGCCGGTGCCGCCTACGGGGCGCGGCGCGCCAGCCGGCTCGGCTGGCTGCACGGGGGGTTCG
>JBBITQ010000010.1:2625-10718 GCA_037440685.1 Clostridiales bacterium | reverse complement strand
CCTCATCACGCTCATCATCCTCGCGCTTGCCCCCGTCGCCATGCTCCTGTCCGCTCTGGGCTTCCCCGGCGGGCTCGCCACGGGGGACGTCTTCCGCCAGGCCTTGCTCGCCTTCCTGGCCGGCTGCATCGGGGGCATCATCGGCGTGAACCTATGAGGCGCCACCGCGGGCGCGCATAAGAAGGCGGCTCCAAGGGGGAAGATAGCGAGGAAAATAATGCCGCCGGAGGGAGGAACCGCCCATTGAGCCTTTGCGCGGCCCGACGTGCCGTCCTCGCCGCGTCTACCGCCCTGCTGGGCCTGATCCTCGCCGCCGTCCCCGCCGCGGCTCTGCGGCAGGGCGAGAGCGGCAGCGCAGTGCGGAAGTTGCAGGAGCGCCTCCGCGCGCTGGGCTATCTGCAGGCGCCGGCCACAGGGTATTACGGGCCGCTCACCGCGGCTGCCGTACGCCGCTTCCAGGCGGACCACAGGCTCGCGGTAGACGGCGTCGCCGGCCCGGTAACCCTGGCCGCCCTGGACAGGGCTGAGTCCGACGCCCGTCCGGCGGACGGCTCCACCTATACCGTACAGCAGGGCGACACCCTGAGCGGGATCGCGGCTCGCTTCGGCCTCTCCGCCGCAGCCATCGCCCGCACCAACGGGATCGCAGACCCGGACCGCATCCCCGCCGGGCAGCGCCTCAAGATCCCACGGGCCAGCGCGGAGGGGAGAGGGGCGGCGGGGCGAGCGGTCGCCGCGCCCCGGCGGGGCAGCGCCCCGCCCATCCCTCCTCCGGACGTGCGCGCCCCCCTGGAACCGCCGGACCTTGTAGCCGGCGGCCCGCGGTTGGGGAAACGGGGGCGCCTGGCCCTGACCTTCGACGACGGCCCCGACGCCACCGTCACGCGGGCCATCCTCGCGGCGCTGGCCACCAAGGGCGTCCGGGCCACGTTCTTCGTCGTGGGGAAGGAAGCCGAGGCTCACCCGGACCTGATCCGTTCCATGGCGGCGGCCGGGCACCAGGTCGAGAACCACTCCTGGAGCCACCAGCCGTTCACCGCTCTCACCCCGCGCCAGATGGTGGCCGAGATCCGCCGGACCGCGGACTTGGTGCGCCAGGTCACCGGCCGGCCGACGCGCTACTTCCGCCCCCCGGGTGGCGCCATGGACGACGCCGTCTTCTCCGCTGTGGGAGTGGCCGGCCACCGCGTGGTCCTATGGACGAACATCGGCGCCCCTGACCTGCCGTCACCGGGGGCGGCCGCCCTCGTGGCACGGCTGCGCGCCGCCGCGCGCGACGGGGCGATCCTCATGCTCCACGCCAACGCCCCGGCTACGGCCGAAGCGCTCCCGGCGCTGATCGACGCCCTCCGCGCCGACGGCTTCCAGTTCGACACCCTGGACGCCTTGATCAATAGGAGAGGGGCGCAGGCGGCCGGCGGCAACTGATTGGTCCTACGGCCGCCTGCGGGCACCAATCGGGGGCGACGCCCTCAGAGCCTCTCACCCCGGGCGAGGGCTTCCTCGGCCCGGCGAATCATCACCCGCACTATGGCGCCGCCGATCTTGCCGCCTACCCGGCCGCAGTCAGCGGCCCGCACCTCGCCCCAGTAGCCGTCGGCCACCTGGCTGGAGAGGCCGAGTTCGGCGGCCAACTCGTACTTGAAGCGGTCCGTGACCTCCTCCGGCAGGATCCTGTCCCTGCCGATGAACTGCGCCATCGTCGCGCCCCCTTTCGCGCATAGTTTGCACGCCCGGTGGCCGCGCGGCGCGCTCCCTCGCGGCGGGGCCTGTTGCCGCATAAGCACGCTTGATCCGGCTGATGATAACAACGGCGTCGAGGGAGGAAATTGCCAAGGAAGGAGAATTAGTAATAATGTCGGCAAGTGGCGTTATGATTAAGGAAAAGGCTGACGGGGCTGGTGTGGCACGCGTGGAGCTCTACAAGAACTACATAGATGGGGAATGGGTGGAGGGCACGACGGGCGAGGCCTTCGACGACGTGAACCCGGCCACGGGGGAACTCCTGGGCCGGGTCACCAAATCGGGCCGGGAGGATGTCGATCGCGCCGTCGCAGCCGCGCGGCGCGCCTTCGACCGCTGGCGGCGCACCCCGGCGCCGCGCCGCGGCGAGATCCTGTTCCGCGCCGCCGAGATCATGGTGAGGCGCAAGGAGGAACTCGCCCGGGCCATGACCCGGGAGATGGGGAAGGTGATCGCCGAGGCCCGCGGCGACGTGCAGGAAGCCATCGACATGACCTACTACATGGCGGGGGAGGGACGGCGCCTCGCCGGGGAGACCGTACCGTCGGAGCTCCCGAACAAGTTCGGCATGTCGGTGCGCGACCCCATCGGTGTCGTGGCCTGCATCACACCCTGGAACTTCCCCCTGGCCATCCCGGCGTGGAAGGTGATGCCGGCCCTCGTGGCGGGGAACACCGTCGTCTTCAAACCGGCCAGCGACACGCCGATCATGGCTCATCACCTGGTGCAGATCCTGGAGGAGGCCGGCCTGCCCCCCGGCGTGCTCAACCTGGTATACGGCCCGGGCGACACGGTGGGCGAGGCCCTCCTGACCCACCCCGGGATAGACCTCATCTCCTTCACCGGCTCCACGGCCGCCGGGAAGAGGGTGATGAGCGCCGCGGGCCCGCTGCTCAAGCGCGTGCACCTGGAGCTGGGCGGGAAGAACGCCATCATCGTCATGGATGACGCCGACCTCGACCTGGCCCTGGACGGGATCGTGTGGAGCGCTTTCGGCACCACCGGGCAGCGCTGCACGGCGGCAAGCCGCATCATCGCGCACCGAGCCGTGGCCGACGTCCTCACCGACAAGCTGGTGAAGAGGGCGAACGCCCTGCGCCTGGGCGACGGCCTTGACCCGAACACCGACGTCGGTCCCCTCATCAACGGGGCGGCCGTGGAGAAGGTGCACCGCTACACCGAGATCGGGGTGGGCGAGGGCGCGACGCTGGCTGCGGGCGGGAGGCCGGCTACCGAGGGGGACCTGGCGCGGGGCTGCTTCTACCACCCCACGGTGTTCACCGACGTCCGCCCGGACATGCGCATCGCCCAGGAGGAGATCTTCGGCCCCACTACGGCGGTGATCACTGTCAACAGCCTGGAGGAGGCCATCGAGGTCAACAATGCCACCCAGTACGGCCTCTCGTCCTCCATCTACACGCGCGACGTGAACAGGGCCTTCCGCGCCATGCGCGACATAACCACGGGGCTCGTCTACGTGAATGCTGGCACCATAGGGGCCGAGATCCAGCTCCCCTTCGGCGGGACCCGCGGGACCGGAAACGGCCATCGCGAAGCGGGAAGGGCCGCCCTCGAGGTGTACACCGAATGGAAGACGCTGTACGTGGACTACAGCGGCCGACTGCAGCGGGCGCAGATAGACATATAGGAATCGACCAGGGGATGGTATGGCTTGTCGGTACTGTGGCAGATAGGAGACGCGATAACGGAACTCTCCCGGCTCCTGAGCCAGGCGATCGTCTTCCCCGGTGCGCGCAGGAAGGTCCGGAGGGCGGGCCAGGTCCCGTTGGTGCCCGCGGGCGCTGCGGTCACCAAGGACAACGCCGGTGGGGCCATGCAAGCACCCGGTCTGGAGGCCGCACGCGGCCACCTGGTGCTGATCGGCGGCACGCGCCTGGGCGATGACGTCGTCCTCGAGATGATCCGCCTAGCGGGCGGGCGCTCCGCGCGCATCCTCATCGTGCCCACGGCCCACCTGGACTTCACCCGGGGGGGAGAGCGGTATGCGCGCTCCTTCCGCCGCTTTGGCGCCCAGCGCGTGGAGAGGGCCGACATCGTCACGCGGCGGCGCGCCGACGATGCCGCCCTGGCCGCGCGGCTCGCAGAGGCCGACCTCATCTTCCTGGGCGGCGGTGACGTCGGCCTCTTCCTGGACCTCCTTGCCGGCACCGAGGCGCTGGCGGCACTCCGCTCCGCCCGCAGTCGCGGCGCCACCATCGCCGGCATCTGCGGCGGGGCCTCGGTGCTGGGAGAGGCGGTCGTGCGGGAGGCTGACGGCGAACCTGTGGGTGGCCCGCGGGTGGAGCCGGGCCTCGGCCTGCTGGACGGCGTGGTGGTGGATGCGCAGATGTCCTGCGGGGGACGGCTGGGGAGGCTGCTACAAGCAGTGGCGGGCGGAACCGGCGCCGGCCGCGTTCCCCCTCCGGGCGCTGCGGGCCTCGCCATCGAGGAAGACACCGCCGTCATCGTGGGGCCGGACCGCGTCGGTCGGGTGATCGGGAGCGGGATGGCCCTCGTCGTCACGCAGGATGCTCTGGATACCGCGCCAGGCCACCTGCCGCGTCTTGCGCTCCACGTCCTCCCCGCGGGCCACCGGTACGACTTCGCCCGGCAGCAGCCCCTGCCCTCGACCTCCACCGATCCGGCGGCGCGCGAGGCCCGCTGACCCGGATAATCCCCGGCGACGGGGGGAGACTACGACCGGGTGAACAGCGTTGCTTCACCACTTCCCGGGGGCTGTCCGGAGCCGCCACATCGCACTGTTATGCCTGGTCCTCGGCGCCGCCATCCTCGCCGCTTGCACCCAGGGTGCCGCGCGCAAGCCCATCGGCACGCCGCGGGAACAGAGGCTGACCGTCATCGTCAAGCGTTATGAGTTCATCCCGGCCACCCTCACCGTGCGGAAGGGAAGGAAGGTCGTGATCCGGTTCCGGAGCGGCGACGTGGCCTACGGCGTGCGGATCCCCGAACTCGGCCTGGCAGTCCGGGTTCCGGCCCGGGGCGACGCCAAACTGACCTTCACCCCCGAGCGCGCGGGCACCTTCGCCATCCGCTGCGCGGACCCGGGACCCCAACCAGGGTGCGCCCAGATGCGCGCCGTGCTGCAGGTGCGGGACTGACCGGCGCCGTTGCAGGCAACCCCTTCCCGGGGCATGTTACATAAGATATATTATCGGCAATTACCGAGTGGGCGAGCGCAATGCCAAAAGGCTTCTTAGGATTCATAAGTGCTCCTCTCGCCACACCTCCGGGTTGACCACGTGCGCCGGGCGGCGCCCTTCCAGGGCGGCCAGGAGGTTCTGGGCCGCCAGGACGGCCATGCGGGTGCGCGTGGCCTCGGTGGCGCTGCCGATGTGCGGCAGGGCGACCACGTTGTCGAGAGCGAGCAGGGGGTGATCGGCGCCGATGGGTTCCTCCGCGTACACGTCCAGCCCGGCGGCGCGGATGCGGCGCGCAGCCAGCGCGCGGCAGAGGGCCTCCTCGTCCACGACGGCGCCGCGGGCGGTGTTGATCAGGATGGCGGACGGCTTCATCAAACCCAGTTCCCGTTCTCCGATGAGGCCGCGGGTCTCCGGCGTGAGCGGCACGTGCAGGCTGACAAAGTCCGCCTCTGCGAGCAGTTCGTCCAGAGGGCGGTACTCGGCGCCCAGATCCGCGGCCGCTTCGGGCAGGGGCGTGCGGCTGAAATACAGGATGCGCATGGCGAAGCCCCGCGCCCGGCGCGCCACGGCCTGGCCGATGCGGCCGAAGCCCACGATCCCCAGCGTGGCGCCGTAGACGTCGACGCCGGCTAGTTCCATCGGCTTCCACCCCGTCCACCGGCCGGCGCGGAGGAACCGCTCCGCCTCCGGCAGGCGCCGCGCCGTAGCGAGGAGCAGCGCGAAAGCCAGGTCGGCAGTGGCCTCTGTAAGCACCCCCGGCGTGTTGGTGACGACGATGCCGCGGGCGGTGCAGGCCCCGACGTCGATGTTGTCATAGCCCACAGCCAGGTTGCTCACCGCGCGCAAGCGCGGCGCCCGATCCAATAGCGTGGCGTCGATGCGGTCGCTGAGGGTCGCCAGGAGACCGTCGGCATCGGCCACCGCCTGTACCAGCACCGGGCGGGGCACCGGTTCGTCGCTGTCCCACGCCGCCACCCGGCAGCGGGAGGCCAGGAGAGCGAGCGCCGGAGCGGGGAGGCGCCGGCTCACGTACACACGCGGGAGCACGGTTTGGGGCCTCACTCCGCCCGGATCAGCTTGCCGTCCGGGTTCAGCTCCACGAAGTGGCCGACGCGGCCCTCGCGGAAGGAGGCGCACTGGTTCTCCGGGAGGTCGTCCACCGGCTGCCGCGGGTCGTGGGCGACGTCGACGGCCCAGTTCGGTACAGCCTCCTGGGCGATGCAGGGACCCCGGGAGAGATCAGTCCCCTTCTCCTTTTCCTTTTTGTATATCTCCATCGCCGCCCTGATCGCTTTTTCCCTCTCTTGTTCGAACGTCAGGGGCTGATCCCCCGCTGTCGGCGCTCGGCCGCACCCGGCCAGGATGCCCAAACCCGCCCAAAGCGCGGCCAGGACCACGATCCGCGTCCATCCCCTCACGCCGCTGTTCCCCCTTCCGGCACCCTGTCTAATTTGAAGCTACCACGCCCCGCGCCATGGTCAGATGCCCGCGGGCCGTGCCAGCGCCGCCGCGACCGCGGCGACGACATCGTCCTCCGCGGCCATGCGGCCCAGGCCCTCGTACCCGTCCGCCAGGGGGCCGTACACCGGCCCCACGAAGGCGTAGCCGAGTCCTTTGAGCACACCCACGTTCCGCTGCACCAACGGGTTGTCCCACATATGGCTGTTCATCGCCGGCGCCATGATCACCGGCACCCTCCTGGCAACGGCCAGTAGCACAGCGGTGACCATGTCGTCAGCCATCCCCGCGGCCGCCCGCGCGATGACATCGGCGGTCGCCGGCACCACCAACACGGCCTCCGCCCAATCGGCCAGGCGCACGTGCGCCAGCGCGTCCCCGGGCGCAAAGAGGTCGCGGTACACCGCATGGCCGGACAGGGCCTCGAACGTGGCCGGCGTCACCAGCCGCGCCGCCGCCTCCGTCATAGCCACCCGCACCTCTGCACCCGCCTGGCGCAGCCGGCTGACCACGCCAGCCGCCTTGTAGGCGGCAATGCTCCCCGTGACCCCGACCACGAGCCTCCTCCTGGCCAGTTCAGCCCAGCGTGCGGGCTCCTCCATCGCCGCTTCCCCTCCCGGCCACGAGCGCCTCCCCGACCAGTGCCACGACGCGCCGCGCGATCTCCTCTTTTCCCGCCACCGGCTCCGGAGCATGCCCCGGCCTCACGACGATCCCCCGGTGAACCCCTTCTCGGAGGCTCTGGAGGTCATTGGCCACCACCGCGTCTGCACCGCTCCGGGCCATGAGGCGGCGCGCGGCGGCTACCAGCGCGGCGTCGTCCGTACCCACCTCGAGCTTGAATCCCACCAGGAAGATCCCGGGATCCCACTCCTTGATCCGGTGGATTACCTTGGGTGTCGGGACCAGGCGGATCAGCCACTCCCCCTCCTCCGAACTGGTCTTCCCCGGCCGCACTTCCACGGGGGCGAAGTCCAGGACCGCCATCGCGTGGATCATGGCGTCATACCGGCGGTTGCCGACATGATCCCGGACCACCGCCTCCAGTTCGGTCACCGTCTCCACCGCCAGCGCCTCCAGCCGGCCCGGGCCCTGGCTGGCCCTCGGCAGGAGGCTGCCCTCACCGTAAACATAGAGCACCTGGGCACCGGCGGCAACAGCCTGCTCCGCCAGCAGCGCGCCGAGTTGCCCCGTGGAGCGGTTGCTGAGATAGCGCACCGCGTCGAGGTAAGCGCGGGTTGGCCCGCCGGTGATCAACAGCCGGCGGCCTTCGAACGACAGCACGGCCCCAGCCCTCCCCCATTCGCCGCCTTCTCGTTGACATTTTGCACGGTCATGCATAAATATTAAAATAACGCCAACGACTCCGGTAGTGCGGATCTCCGCGCGCGGCCAGCCGGCAGGTGCATGGCCGCGGGCCGCGCTGGAACCATAGACGCAGAACGTCTGGCCCGGAGGCATGGCGCCCCGCCCCGGCCAGCGGACGGTGGCGCGAGCAAGGGAGGCGGTTCCCGTGCAGGACGATCGGGACGGCATCAGGGACGAGGCCAAGCATCCGGCCGGGCCGAACCCCGTACCATCCGATTACGGCCACGTGCCCGAACTCTCGCCTTGGAACTCGAACCTGGGCGATACACTCTTCCTCAACAAGCTGCTGCTGTGGAACCATCCGCACCTCACCGGCCGCCACCAGTTTCCCGACGGCGCCACCGATGGCTGGCAGTGGCCGAC
>JBBITQ010000010.1:0-2597 GCA_037440685.1 Clostridiales bacterium | reverse complement strand
AAGGATAGAGTCGGCTTATCCGTGTCCCCTCCCGTACCTTCTCCCCCGCCTGGTGCACCTCCTGCGCCCTATGGTATACTTTTCCGCGGAAATGGGAGGTGCGGGTAGTGCGCCCTGATCTCACGCCTAGGCAGAAACAGATCCTCGAGTTCATCGCCGCGCAGGTGGATGGCAAGGGCTATCCCCCGTCGGTCCGCGAGATCGGCCAGGCCGCAGGCCTCCGCTCCAGCTCCACGGTCCACGGCTACCTGGCTCGGCTCGAGGAGCAGGGCTACATACGGCGCGATCCCACCAAGCCCCGAGCCATCGAGATCCTCCAGCGCCTCACCCCGGCAAGGCGGCCGGCAGCGGCCGGGCCCGACGTCGTCCATGCCCCCATAGTGGGCAAGGTGACGGCGGGCCTCCCCATCCTGGCCGTCGAAAACATCGAAGGCACCTTTCCCGTCCCCGCCGACCTCACCCGCGGCCGGGAGACGTTCGTGCTGCGCGTGCGGGGGGAGAGTATGACCGGCGCCGGTATTTGTGACGGGGATCTGGTCATCGTGAGGAGGCAGGACCACGCCGAGAACGGCGACATCGTGGTGGCCATGATCGGCGACGAGGCCACCATTAAGCGGTTCTTCCGCGCGGGCGACCGCGTCCGCCTGCAGGCCGAGAACCCCGCCTTCCCGCCCATCTACGCCCGCGACGTCGCCGTCGTGGGCAAGGTGGTCGGCCTCTTCCGGCACCTGTGACGCCCTGCCCCGTGGCCGCCCTTAGAATGTGGCCAGGTATTGCTCCACCTCCCACTGGTGGATCTGGGTGCGGTAGATGTCCCACTCGAGCGTCTTGGCCTCGAGGAACCGGTGGTAGATGTGCTCGCCCAGGGCGGCCTGGATCACCTTGTCCTTCTTCAGCTCCTCGAGGGCTTGCTGCAGGCTCCCCGGCAGGTTCTCGATCCCCAGTTCCGCCCGCTCCTTAGCGGTCATGTGATAGATGTTCGCGTCCACGGGCGGCGGCGGGGTGATGCGGTTGCGAATCCCGTCCAGACCGGCGGCCAGGGTGACGGCGAGCGCCAGGTACGGGTTGCACGACGGGTCGGGAGAACGGAGCTCCAGCCGCGTCGACAGGCCGCGCTTGGCCGGGATGCGAATGAGCGGGCTGCGGTTGCGGTGGGACCAGGCGACGTAGACCGGCGCTTCGAAGCCCGGCACCAGCCGCTTGTACGAGTTGACGAGGGGGTTGGTGACCGCCGTGAACCCGCGCGCGTGGCGCATCAGCCCGCCGATGAAGTACAGGCACTCCTGGCTCAGTTGCCAGCACGCCCCCGGGTCGTAGAAGGCGTTCTCGTTACCGCGGAAGAGCGACATGTGCAGGTGCATCCCGGAGCCGGGGACGCCGTAGAGGGGCTTGGGCATGAACGTCGCGTGCAGCCCGTGCTCTGCCGCGATCACGCGCACCGCCATGCGGAATGTCACGATGTTGTCGGCGGTTCGGAGGGCGTCAGCGTATTTGAAGTCGATCTCGTGCTGACCGGGAGCCACCTCGTGGTGCGAGGCCTCGATCTCGAAGCCCAGGGCCTGCAGCGTGGTGACGATGTCGGCCCTGGCCTCCTCTCCCCTGTCCACCGGAGCCATGTCGAAGTAAGAGGCGTTGTCGATCGTCTCCGTGGTGGCCCGGCCCTTCTCGTCTCGCTGGAAGAGGAAGAACTCGGGCTCCGGCCCCACGTTGAGGGTGAAGCCCATCTCCGCCGCCTCGGCCAGGACGCGCTTCAACGTGCCGCGCGGGCAGCCGGCGAAGGGGGTGCCGTCCGGGTTGCAGATGTCGCAGATCAGCCGGGCACCCACCATCCCGTGCCGCTTCCACGGGAATACGGTGAAAGTGTCGGGGTCAGGCCGGAGGAGCATGTCCGACTCCTCGATGCGCACAAACCCTTCGATAGAGGAGCCGTCGAACATGAGCTCTCCGGCGAGGGCCTTGTCCAACTGCCCGATCGGGATGTCCACGCTCTTCAAGATACCCAGGATATCGGTGAACTGCAGGCTGACGAACCCCACGCCCAGTTCCTTCACCAGTCTCTTGACGTCCTCGGCCGCATACCTTGCCACTATCCTTCCTCCCCCTCGCTTCCGTGGGCGGTGCCGCGCCTGTCGAGCAGGCGCATGAGGCGCGGGTGATCGGTCACCGGGTACAGCGACCGCAGACCCTTGCGGTCTAGCCGCGGTTCCGCCGGGTAGTCCTCCAGGTGTTCCAGCGGCGACTCCGGCCGTTCCTCGCTGGCGAAATACTCCTTTATGCTCTTCAGGCTGTACCCATCCGCCATCATCTTCTTGATGGCGAGGAGCCTCTCCACCTGCGCCTGGGAGTACAGCCGCTGGTTCCCCTCGGTCCGCGCCGGCTCCACCAGCCCCTTGGATTCATAATACCGTATCTGGCGCGCCGTGAGGCCGGTCAGCTTCTCCACCGACCCGATGGGATAGATCGGCACGTGTTTGCCCGGAAGGCCGGCCACGTTGTCACACCTCCTGCGGTCGTGCGCACCGGCAGATTCAGTGATTCAGTATGAGCATACGGGAGGGGAAACTTTACCGTCAATATGGCGTCAGAAAACTTATCAG
>JBBITQ010000009.1:0-13807 GCA_037440685.1 Clostridiales bacterium | reverse complement strand
GGTCTACGACCTGTCCGGTCGGGTTGTTGGGGTTGGCCACGAACAGGAGGTCGCCGGCCCGCAGGCGCGCCGCCGCGGCCCCGGGATCGAAGGCGAAGCCGGCCGCGGGGTCGAGGGGCACCGCCAGGACCTCGGCGCCTGCGGCCCGCCCCGCCCGGGTGTACTCGGAGAACGACGGCGCCAGTACCACGACGCGCCCCGGAGGGCGCCCGGTTCCGCCCCGTTGCGCCCACCAGCGCACCGTGAGATGGATGGCCTCCGCACCCCCGTTGGTGAGGAGGACCTCGCCTGGCATCACTCCCAGGTGTTCAGCCAGGGCTTGTCGGGCCGCCCGGCTCTCCGGGTCGGGGTAGACGGCCACGGCTGAAGCCGTGTAACCATCCCCTCCCCCTAGGCTCTGCAAGAGGATGGCGCGGAGGCCGGGGGGAGGCCCGAGCGGATTCAGGCTGGCGCTGAAGTCGGCGATGTCCTGGGGCCGCAGGCCGAAACGGGCGGCAGCCCCGACCAGATCGCCCCCATGCCGTGCCGCCGCGTCACACACCGTCCTCACCCCGTTCCCCAGCAGCGGCGAGACGCGTCCCGCCGCTCACCACGCGGGCCAGCATGAGCCGTGCCCCGAGGCGGGCTTCGAGATACGGGCGAGCGGCGCCCGCCGGCGTCCCGCCGGGATGAAACAGGATGCCCATCACGGTCCCGCTGTGAGCCACCGTCACCCCGACGGCCCCCGCCTGCCGGGCGAGCCGTACGACCTCCTCCAGGCGCGGCTTATACAGTATGCGCTGGTGGGCCAGGGCCGAGAGCGTGGCCCCGGCGCCGATGAACTCGGCCGCCGCCCGGTGCCGTCCGGTCCGCGCCAGGTCGAGACCGCGCCGCACGAGGGCCAGCGCCTCGCGCACCTCCGGCTCCTTGGCCCGGTTCAACCGTGCGAGGTCGGACCTGGCGTTGAAAGCCACGGTGTCCACCCCGCCGCCGGGATCGTATATCAGCACCTCGAGAGGCGGCGGATCGCCCAGACTGCCCCACACGCGGCCCCGCCGGTGGTCAAAGAGGGCGATGCCGGGGAACATGGTCCCGTCGCTCGGCTCCACCTGGAGGGCGAGGCCGGCCAGCTCCCGCGGGCCCAGCGGCACCCCGGCGCTGGCGGCCACAGCGGCCAGGGCGCTGGCGATGTCGGCGGTGCTCGACCCCATGCCCTTGCCGGGCGGCAGGGAGCTGGCCAGGCTCAGCCGGCAGGGGACGGTCGCCAGGCCCGCGCGGTCCAGGTACAAGGCGAGGGCGCGGCGCACCTTGGGATAGGGGCCGAGCACGGCCGGCATCCGGCCGGCGGGCGGCGAACCAGCCGGCGCCGGCCCCGCGATGGGGATGGCGCGGGCTTCGGCAAAAAGATCGATGGGGCACGTGACGAGGAAGTCGACGCCCGCGATCGCCCCCTGCACCAGTTCGCCGCAGCTCCCGGGCGTCCGGGCCACCACCGCAGGACGCCCGGCCGCCGCCCGCCACCGGTTCACAGCGCCGCAACCGTCCCCAGCGCCACCACCTCGGCCACTTCGTTGATGGCGCCGAAGACGTCCCCCGTCACGCCGCCCAGGCGCCGCGCCGCCAGTCCCGCGACTCCCAGGCCCGCAACCGCTGCCAGGGCGGCCGGCACGGCGACCAGGGAGGCGGGCAGGACCAGCAGTCCGGCACCCGCCACACCCCCGACGAGACAGGCAGCGAGGCCGGTGGCGGCCAGGGCATGGCCGCCGCCCACGTGGGTGCAGAAGTCCCGCCCCAGACCCTGCTGCGGGCGCGCGTAAGGGAAAAGCGGCATGGCCAGCACCATGGTCCAGCGCCCCAGGACGGGCGCCGCGAGGAGGGCGCCGGGCGCCGTCTGAGCACCGGCGTCGGCCAGGAACAGAACCTTGAGCAGGAGCGCCGACACCACCGCCAGCGCCCCCATCGTCCCCACCCGCGGGTCGCGCATCACCTCCAGCGCCCTCTCCCGTCCCGCGGTCGAGCCCAGGCCGTCGGCCGTGTCAGCCAGGCCGTCCAGGTGGAAGCCGCCGGTGGCGACCACCGCGGCGATGATAGCCAGGGCAGCGCTGGGCGCAGGGCCGTAAACCCGCCCCGCGGCCCAATACACGAGGGCCGACACGGCTCCCACCGCCGCCCCGACGAGCGGGAACCAGCAGGCGGCCGCCGCCACGGCGCGCCCATCCGCCTCAACGGGCCGAAAGGCGGCCGGCAGGGGCAAACGCGTCAGGAAGGAGAAGGCGAAACCGAGGGCGCGCATCGCGGGCAATCACCTCGTCTACGTCCATGCTATATCGATGGCGGCCCAGCCGGAGCCAGACGCCAGCAGCCGGACGACCCCCGCGGCCGCCACGCCGAGGGCCAAGGCGAGGTGCGACGTGAGGGACATGAGGCGGACGGCCCGGGGGATGTCTCCAGCCTCCAGCTCCCGCCGCCCCTCGCCCAGGTAGGCCCGAAAAGAGGGGATGCCGCCGTACCGGTTCCATCCCCCCAGGCGCACGCCGAGCGCGCCTGCCACGGCCGCCTCCGGGATGCCGGCGTTTGGGCTGGGGTGACGCCGCGCGTCCCGCCACACCGCCTCCAGGCCCGCGCGCCAGTCCAGCCCCAGCAGCCGGGCCGCGGCCAGCATCAAGAGGCCGGTCAGGCGGGCGGGGACATAGTTGAGGACGTCGTCCAACCGTGCGGACGCCCATCCGAAGTCGCGGTAGAACTCCCTGCGGTACCCCACCATCGCGTCCAGGGTGTTGGCAGCCCGGTAGGCCAGCGCCAGGGCCGGCCCGCCCAGCAAGGCGTAGAAGAGGGGCGCCACCACGGCATCCACCGTGTTCTCCGCAACCGTCTCCACCGCCCCCCGCGTCACCTCCCGGGCCGGGAGCCGGTCCGTGTCACGCCCGACGATAGGCGCCAGGCGCTCCCGGGCGCGCGCCAGGTCCCCGGCTGCCAGCGGCCCGTAGACCGCAAGGGCCGCCTCCGCCAACCCCCGCCGCGCCACTGCCGTCGAGATGAGCCAGGCGCTCACCGCTGTGGCGAGCCACGGGTGCACCTCGCGGGCCGCCGTCACGGCGGCAGCGCCGCCGAGGAACGCGAGGCCCGGCACCAGGACGGCGAGGCCGCAACCGGCAAGCCTGAGCGCCACCACCCCGCGGCAGAACCGCCGCGCCAGCGCCTCGCAGCCGGCGGCGAGGCGGCCCATCAGGACCACCGGGTGTGTACGGCGGGGCGGGTCCCCCACAACCGCGTCCAGGAGGTAGCCGAGAACCACGGGAACCGCGGCGGTCACCGCCCCATCGCCTCGTAGACCAGCTTCAGGTCGAGGTGCCGGCGCGCCCACTCCGCCAGACGGTCGAATTCCTCCTCGCGCCTCGCCCGGCACCCCACAGCCGGTGCCACCCCGCCTCCAGCCGGGCGGCGCCCGCGCAGCCAGGCCAGCCACGCCTGGAGAAAGCCGGCGTTGTCGAACAGGCCGTGGAGGTACGTGCCGAATACCGCCCCGCCCGCGGCCAGACAGCCATCCCAGACGCCGGCACCCGCCCTGCCCTCCCCCTCCTGCAGGAGGAAGAGCGGCTGCGCCCCCGGGTCCAGGACGGTGCGCCCGACATGGATCTCATAACCCCGGACCTCCTGCCCCTGCAAGCACGCGAAAGGCCCTTCCCCCGCTACCACGCGGCCCCGCGACTGCGCCGTCCGCTTCCGGGGGCCGAAGACGGTGACGGCCGGCAGTAGGCCCAGCCCCTGTACTTCCCCCCCTGCACCCGGGCCTCCCCCGGCATCCCCCGCCCCCGCCTCATACCCGTGCGGATCGCTGAGCAGGCGCCCCATCATCTGGTAGCCGCCGCACAAGCCCACCACCGGGGTGCCGCGCCGGGCCAGCTCCGTGATGGCCCGATCGAGGCCCGTCTCGCGGAGGAACAAGAGATCGCGGATGGTATTCTTGCTCCCCGGCAGGATGACGGCATCCGGGGTGCCGAGGGCCCGGAGGCCGCGCACCCAGCGCACCCGCACCCCAGGGACCCGTCTGAGGGGATCGAGATCGGTGAAGTTGGATACGCACGGGTAATGGATGGCGGCGATGTCGAGATCCGCCACCCCGGCGCCAGCCGGGAGGCCGCCTCCGGCCGCCAGGGCAAGCGAATCCTCTTCCTCCAGGTCGACGTCGATCCACGGGAGGACGCCCACCACCGGCTTCCGCGCCCGGGCCTCCAGGTATGCCACCCCTTCCCGGAAGAGCTCCGGGTCGCCTCGGAACTTGTTCACCACCAACCCGGCCACACGCCGGCGCTCCGCGGGCGGGAGCAGCCAGAGGGTCCCGAGGAGGGAGGCGAACACCCCGCCGCGGTCGACGTCGCCCACCAGCAGCACGGGGGCGCCGGCCAGGACGGCCACCCGCATGTTGACTATGTCGCGCCGCCTCAGGTTCATCTCCACCGGGCTGCCCGCCCCCTCGATCACCACCACGTCATACTCCCCCAAGAGGCGGTCCAAGGACGCGCGGATCGCCGTCCACGCCCGCTCCCGCCAGTGCCCGTAGTAATCCCGCGCCCTCGCGTCTCCGGCCGGACGGCCGTGCACGATCACCTCGGACACGGCTTCCCCTTTCGGTTTCAGCAGCACGGGGTTCATGTGGACCGAAGGCTCCACACCGGCCGCCTCAGCCTGCAGCGCCTGGGCGCGCGCCATCTCGCCACCGTCACGGGTCACCCAGGCGTTGTTGGACATGTTCTGGGCCTTGAACGGCGCCACACGCCAGCCCTCCTGCCGGAAGAGGCGGCAGAGGGCGGTGCACAGGAGGGTCTTCCCCACGTGCGAAGCCGTGCCCTGGATCATGATCGCCCGCGCCCGCCGCACCAGCCGTCACCCCGCCGCTCAGTATTCGATGCCACGGAGGGCAGGGCGGCCCTCCCGGAAGGGGTGCTTGACGTCCCGCATCTCGGTGACCAGGTCGGCGGCGGCGATGAACTCCGGCGGGCTCCCCCGGCCCGTGATCAAGACGTGCACGTGGGGCGGCCGCCGCGACAGGGTCTCCAGCACCTCCCCCGGCGAGAGCACATCCCCGACGGGGAAGTCCCGGATTTGGAAGACGTTATTCAGCTCGTCCAGGATGATGAGATCGTACTCTCCCGACAGGAGCGCGGCGCGCGCCAGCTCCCAGCCGCGCCGGATGGCGGCGCGGTGCTCCTCGGCGGTGTGGGCGCGGTCCCAGGTGAAGCCTAGGCCAGTGGCCACGAGGCGGAAGTTCGGCAGGTGCGCCGCAGCGGCCCGCTCGCCGCAGGGCCGGTCCGACTTGATGAACTGGACCATGAGCACGCGCAGGCCCTGGCCCACCGCCCGCAGGGCCAGCCCCAGGGCCGCCGTCGTCTTGCCCTTCCCGTCGCCCGTGTAGACCATCAACAGGCCGTACGGGATCTCCTCCCCCATCGCCCACCCCTCCCAAACGATCGCCCCCGGCACCGGGGACCGGGGGCGGGGGTGGACATGACGGCACCCGCACCACCCCTATCCTCCGTAGGGGCGTGCCACATGCGGGACGGGCAGGTCTCCTGGCTCCGGCTCCTCGGTCCCCGCGCCTTCCCGGGGACTGGCCCCAGTGGCTGCCTGCGGGAACCTCACCGTCACAGTGGCGGGACCGCGCCGGACTTCCACCGGCTTCCCTTTTCACCCCGCCAGCGCGCGCCTCCCGGGCACATGGCGCCGGGCACCGCCGCGGCGCGGGGCACCCACCCCGCTCCTCTTCGCTCGTCTCCCCACATTCTGCACGCTGTGGCCGGATTCCTCCCCGTTGCCACGGGGTCCACGCCGCAGACCGCGCGCCCGGGATCTCAACGGGTGATCTTCACGTAGATGGCGCCGTCGATGGGCTGGATGATCCCCTGCCGGGCGCGCACCCGGACACCCCCGGCGTTGAGCTCGAAGCCCTCGGTAAACTCGGCAGGCTTCACGAGGCGAAAGGGGGAGTCGTCCCCGCTGATGCGGAGGCGCCGGTCCGGGATGCGCACCTCCAGCAGCCCGCTCTCGCGGTCCTCCACCACCGGCACGCCGTGGAAATAGAGGGTGGTGGCAGGCCCGTACTGGAAGAAGGCCGCGCCGGTGTGGACCTGCAGCCGCTCGTTGACTGCCTCCAGGCCATCGTGATCCAGCCTGATGTCGGTGAGGCGGAGCTGGCTCACGTCGAAGATGAACATCGTGCCGTTCCCGCTCAGGATGCTTTGGAGGAGCTGCTGCCGCCGTTCGCGCATCTCGCGGGCGTTGGCCCGCTCCTCCTCGAGGAGGGAAACGTAGTCGTAGCGGTGCTCGGCCTCAGCGATGATGGCGTCGTCGCCCACGCCGCCGTCAAAGGTGACCTTTTCCTCGAGCAAGGTGTCGAGCCACACGTCAGGCTGGTGGATGCGGGCTTTCCAGCCGGGGTGGAACCGGTCCAGGAGCAGCGCCAGCTCCGCGCCCGTGTGGAAGAAGCGGCGCCGCACCGCTCCCCGACCGCGCCGGTTCACGACCGCCAGTTCCGCCCGGTGCTTCTCATCCAGCCACCCGCCCGCCATCGGGAAGCCGGACTCTCCCGCGAGCCGCTGGAACGGCGGGCAAGGCTCGTAATCCGCCCCGGCCGCCTCGAGCGCCCGCAAGCAGACATAAGTGGCCAGGCCGCTGTAGTACTCGACGGCGCGCTCGTAGTCTATCAGGGCGTCATCGAGCTGAGCGCGCCGCTCGCGCCTGATCAGGGCAAAGGCCAGGGCCAGGCGCGGCAGCTCGCCGTCAGGGGTGGTGCGGGCCTCGAGCAAGAGCCGGCCCTCGATGTTCCCCAAGGCGTTGTTGACGTGGTGATCGTCCGGGTACGGAGTGGGCAGCGACAGCGCTATCACGCCCGCCTTCCCTGCCGTGTGCAGGTGGGCGTGGAAGCCCTCGCGCCAGATGAGGGTGACGAACTCCCGGGCCTCCTCCGCGCTCCTCCCGCTCCACTCCACGGGAATGAAGGCGGTGACCGCTCCCCGGTACGGAACAGCAACCGCCCCCACCGTGACCATTGAGGGCAGGCCGCTTACCCGGTAGACCGGAGGGCCCGCGACGCCGCCCGGCCAGAACACCTCGCGCGCGCCGCGCGGCGGCCGCGGATGGCCGGCCAGCAGGAACGTGCCGTCGCGCTTGTAGAGGGCCACGGGCACCCGGCGCAGATCCCATCCCGGCCACGCGTCCGGGGCACGCTCGGAGAGGTTCCAGGCTTCCGACAGGCACGCCAGCGCCCGTTGCTCGGCGCCGGCGGGCAAATACCATGCGAACTTGCCGTGCATGTTCTTCATTATACATGATAGGCGTCGTGATACGAATCCTCCACCAGCGCCACCGAACTGCCGTCGGCTCGTTCCACGCGGTTCCGTCCTCGCGCCTTCGCCCGGTAAAGCGCTTCATCCGCAGCAGCCAAGAGCGCCTGGCCTCTGGGGTCGCCTCCCGAGAACGCGCTCACGCCAGCGCTGAAGGTAACGCGGATCGTGCGGCCGTCAGACAGCCGGATGTCGGTTGCGGCGACCTCGCGCCGTAGACGGTCGACAATGGCCCACGCTGCATCCAAGTCCGTGTCCGGGAGGATGAGGGCGAACTCCTCACCACCATACCTGGCCAGCACGTCGCTCGCCCTGAGCAGCGCCCTCACGGCGCTGGCCACCTGTTGCAGCACGGCATCCCCGGCCTGGTGGCCGTAGGTGTCGTTCACCTTTTTGAACTTGTCTAGGTCGAGTATGGCGAGGGCCAGGGGACGGCCTGTGCGAGCGGCCCGGCTCAACTCCTCGCTCAGCCGCTCCTGAAAGTAACGATGGTTGAAGAGGCCGGTGACGGGGTCCTTCATCGCCATCTCCTGCAGGAGGGCGTTCTTGATCTCCAGCTCCTCCTTGGTCACGGCCAGGCTCTCCAAGTAAGAGCGCATGCGGCATGCGACGACCCAGGACACGGTGGCTCCAACCATGAGGGGCAGGGTGTGGAAGACTATAAGGGAGAAGGCGCCATAGCCTCGGACGGAAGAGCCCCAGATATCGCGCAGGGCGTCGACCACAAGGGCAAAAAAGGCGATGCCCCCGCTGATCCATGGCGCGGCGGGGATGAGCGTCAGCGCGGCCATGAACACGGGTATGAGGAGGAGGGTGGCGAAATGGGAGTACAGCCCGCCGGTAACGAACATCAGGTAACCGAAGACTGCCGTCAACACGCTGATCTGCACCTGAAGCACCGTTTCCATCCTGAGAAACCGCCGCGCCACGCGCAACCATCCCAGGCTGAAGATGGCCAGGAAGAGAATGGCGATGGCCACCTGCACGAGGTGGCCCACGTTCAGAAGGGGCTGCAGGGAGAACATCCCCACCAGGAACAGGGTGAGAAGCCAGCTGCATGATTCGACCGTATGAGCCACTATAGGGTTCAGGCGGGTGATCCCCGCGTCCCCGGCCCCGTGCGTTGTCGCGAGCCCCCGCCAGCTATGGAAGGCGGGCGCAAGCAGAGCGGCAGCGGCGAAGAGACCGTAGAGGGCGGTGCCTGTCCAAACCCCGACGGCGTAAAAGTTGTAAGCCAGGAAAAGGAGGGAGACGCCAGCCAGGACCATTGCGGCCCGTTTCCCGCCAGGCTGCCGTACCCGGAGCTCGGACCGCAACAGGAACACCGCCAGAAGCAGCATGGTGGCCCCCAGGTAGGGCAACCAATCCTTCAGCACACCGTAGTGCATGGGAGCGAAGGCACCGGGGACGAAGAGGAATCCGGCGCCGCTGACCGCGATCATCGCCGCCAGCGATAGGTTGAACAGGTCCACTTCCCTTCGCCGCGCCGGCCCATCGCCCCGCGCCGACCACAGCGCCGCGACGAGGGCGGCAGTGAGGATACTGTAGGAGGACAGACCCGTCCATACCCGGACAGCAGCAAAGTTCACAGCCAGGACGACGAACGGCAGGCTGGCGATGGTCATGACGGCAGCTTTAAAACGGAATGACAAACCATCATGGGAGGCAACGTATAGCAAGCCGATGCCGGCAGTCATGAACAAGGGCGCCAGCCACGGTACCCAAAGGTAGATGAGGGGATAATTCGCGGGGGAGAACTGCCCCGGCTCGGCGGAGAAGAGCAACCCCGTCACCAGTTGGAACAACCCTGCCACCGTCAGCAGAACATTGGCATCCACGTGGCACGCACCCCTTCCGGCCGGCAGCCCTCCTTCCGCCGGCCTCTCACCTCCTTTGAATTATCGTGTGAAGTTTTGTATATTCACTACTTTTTAAGGTTCATGAGGTCCAGCCCGCCGTCCCCAACGCCGGGTCAGCGCCAGGCCGCTACCCGGCGTTACCCGAACGCTCCTTCAGCATCCTGCTCACCAGAGCGCCCAGGCGCCCGCTTTCCGCCGCTGTCAAACCGCCCCATCCCAAGGCGCGCACCTTCTCCGCCAGGCCAAGCTTATCGGCCGCCTCACGTTTGAGCAGCCCCAGCGGGCTCTCGTCGGCGAAAGGGTCCTGCTCTTCCTTCTTTTTCTTCTCCTTCTTCCCCGTCTTCCCTTGTTGCCCTTTCGGAACGCGGTCGGACGCTCCCTCCTTCGGCACCAGCCTCTTGGCCACCCTCACCACCTCCGCCGCTTAGCGTTTCCCGCCGCGGGGAGTCTATGCAGCAAGCCCCTGAGCACCGCCGCGAACCCCTGCGCGACCCGGCGCGGCCACACCGCCTGCCCGCTTGAGGCCGGCAGGCTTTTACCACACATGGGAGCGGCCGAACTTGGTCTCGTAATCCCACTGGGCGTAGTTGGCATAGCCTATGCGCTGGTCTTCGGGATCCACGTAGGCGACGATGCCTGCCAGCCGGCCGTTCTGCAGGATGGGGCTGCCGCTCAGCCCTAGCGCCACTCCCCCGGCCGCATCCAACAGCCTGGCGTCGGTGACCCGGAAGACGATGCCCATGGCGCGGGGGCTGTACTGGCGCCGCACCTCGGTGATCTCCACCGCGAAGGGCTGTACCCCGGTCCCCGCGAGGTTGGTGAGGAGGGTGGCAGGACCGAGAGTGACCTGTCCCACCCTGGCTACCGGCACCGGCCGGCGCTCGCGCAGTTGTGTGCCCGGCCACTCTGACCGTCCCCAAACCCCGAACTGGTTCATCGCCAACCCCTTGGCGAGCACCTCCCCCAGGCCCTCGCCCCGCTTGCAGGCCAGCCCGCCCACCCGTTCAAAGCCGGTGCTCTTCGCGCGCACCAGGAAGTAGAAATCGGCGGCAGAGGCCGCACCGCGGGGGTTCCGCGACGCCGCGTAAACCCCGGCGGTGCCGTCGGGCACGGGATGTCCAAACGCCGATACAGCCGCGGCGCCCTTCCCACCTGGCGCCGGGACGAAATACGACACCGTGCCCAGGCCTACGAGTCCCAGCCGGTCCGCGCCGAGCAGGTAGGCGCTGTCCCCGCCCGGGATCACCATGACGGTCCGGGAGCGATGCACCGCAGGACTTGCCTTGAGGAGGATGAAGAAGCCCAGAATCGTCGCCGTCAAGAGGGTAAACTGTCGCGCGCCCATCGTCGCCTCCGACTCGGGAACTCCTCCGCCAGCAATATGGCACCCGTTTCTTTCAAAGCCATTTATTCTCGATTTGTAAAACTCGCTGAAAAAAATCTTTCGACGTCGGACAACGGTTTTTGTCCGTAGATGGTGTCGCATTTCCGGGAAATGAGCCGGGTCAAGTAGCGATGTCGTGCCCCCTGGCGCTCGGCCAGCCGGCGGGCGTTGCGGGCTGGGGTGGGGTCGCCGCCGTGGCGGGTGGCCCTGCGCGGCACTTGGCGGGAGCATGTGGGAATCGAACCCACCCAGGACCGAGACGGCCCCGCGCTGGTTTTGAAGACCAGGGGCAGCACCAGCCACCAACTGCTCCCGCTCGCGGTGTCATTATAAGGCGTTCGCCGACATTGTCAAACGGCCAAGCTTTCCCACGGATACATGGGGGAGCAGCACGGAAACTAACGGAGGAAGATTCCCGGCAAAGGAGGGACCGTATGTGACGCCCCGCGCTGCCACCTTGCTCGCAGGTGCGTTCCTGGCGGGCGTCCTCGGCGGATGCGCCGCGCCCGCGCGTCGCCCCGCGCCGCCGCAAGCAGCGCCGTCGAGCCCCGACACCCCGCAAGGCAGCCCGCAGGGCTCCTCTTCATCATCCACCGCGGCCGCCATCGCCGACGGCATCTCCCGCCTGGTCAGGGACCGCACCAAAACCAAGGAGCAGGTGAACACCATCGTCCTGGGGAACATCGCCTTGGTCGCCGTAGGCAACCCGGACAAGACCCCAACCCCCGGACCCGCCACTCCCGGGGTGCCACCGACCGCGCAACCGCGGCGTCCCACCGCACCAACTCCGCCCCCGCCCGGACCCAACGTGCCACCCGGGGCGGCTCCGCGCACCGGCGCGCCCGGCGGCGTGGCCCCGCCAACCGTGCCACCCCCCGGACCCCGTTACACCCCGCGCCCCGGCACCACCTCCATCCTCGACACCAGGGTAACCGCCGAGATCACGCGCCGTTACCCGATGGTGATCCGGGTCTACTCGACCAACGACCCGGTCCTGGTCGCCCGGATAGCGTCTGTGGCGCGGGACGTGCGCAACAGGAGGCCTCTCGACCAGCGCATCGACGAGGTGGCATGGATCGTGCGCGCCATGACGGGCCCCACCGGCGCGGCACCGGGATCACCCCCTCCCGCCACCCCGTCCTGAACCGCCCGGACAGCGCTCAAAGGCGCCCTACGTCGAGGGGGCAGGCCAGATGCCTGCCCCCTTCACCTCATGCCCGAACGGCGGACCCTCAATCCCCCCTGGCGACCTCCAGGTGATCTTCAACCCTCCCAACGCTCCGTCAGCCAACCTGGTGAAGGATCTGACTCGCGCACCTTCGTATCGCTTCCTCCGCCGCCAGCGCCACAGGGGCCGGGTACGGAGCCGGGGCCCCCAGCAGGTAACCCTGGCCGTAGCGAACGCCCAAGCGCAGCAGCGCCTCCAGCACCGACTCCGTCTCGATGCCTTCGGCGATCAGCTCGAATCCGTGGCCGCGGGAGAACTGCACCAGCAGGTGGACGAGGTCCAGCCTCTTGGGGTCGGAGTCCAGGCCGGCGATGAGGGAGGTGTCGAGCTTCACGAACTCCGGGCGCAGGTCCACGACGGCACGCAGGTTGGAGAACCCGGCGCCGAGATCGTCGAGGGCGAGCAGGTAACCCCGTGCGCGGCAACGCTGCAAGTCCGCCAGAACCTCAGGATGACGCCCCAGGTCGCAGCGCTCGCTGACCTCCAGGACGACCTCCCCGGACGGCACGCCGAGGCCGAGGGCGGCACGGCACGTGTCGCACTGACCGGAGCAGCGAAGCAGGCGGGGATCGAAGTTGATGAAGATCCTGTGCCCCGGCGGGAGCATCCTCTGCTTCGCCTCCAGGGCCCGCCGCCGGCAGAGGCGCTCCAGGTCATCGGCCAGACCGGCGCGCTCCGCCGCCGCGAAGAGCTTGCCGGGCTGGAAGAAGGGGGAGTTTTCCGGACCGCGCGCCAGGGCCTCGTACCCTTCTACCCGCCCGTTGCGCAGATCTACGACGGGCTGGAGCCAGACCGTCACCAGGCCGTACCTGATGACCTCCTCCACCGCGGAAACCTCACAGCTAGACGAGGGGCGGGGCGAACGCTTGTCCAGGTACATAGCGGCGTCCGCCGCCCGCAGCAGGTCTTGCAAGGTCTCGCCGTCCTCGGGGAACGTCACCACACCCACGCTGGCAGCGACCTCGAGGCCCTCAGCGCCGTCCAGCGCCAAGCGGAGCCTCCTCACCCGCGCCGCGAGGTTAGCCGCCACCTCGCGGCTGGCACCCGGCAGCACCACGACGAACTCGTCGCCCCCCCACCGGCACACCACGTCGCCTGGGCGAACCATCCCCTGCAGCGCGCGCGTACCGGACCAGGAACTGGTCCCCGCAATCGTGCCCCCGGGAATCGTTCACCTTTTTGAGGGGTCGATGTCGCAGAACAACAGGGCGAGGTTATCGCCCTCCTGCTTCGCCCGTGCCAGCTCGCCCGCCAGGTAATCCAGGCAACCGCGGCGGTTTAACAGACCGGTCAAGACGTCGCGCCGGGACAATTCGTAAAGCTCCCGGTTGCGCTGGATCAGCAGCTCCCTGTTGCTGCGGAGTCCTTCCGACACCAACGCGACCACCAGCGCCGTGATCTCTACCAACCCCAGCATCACCAGGGCGTGAAGCCTACCCGCCCCGCTCCCCACCCACAGGACCCACGCACCACCCACCAGGTTGGCTGCGCTCACCCAGAGCAACCCCCGCGTGCCCGCGCAATAGGTCAGGGCAACGGCAGGAAGGAGGTAGACGCCCCAGACGTCTTCGACCAGGGCATTACCGTGGAAGGCGCGCGGCCAGGCCAGGCGCAGCGCCACGGGAACGCTCCAGACGCCGAGGGACAGGACCCACGCCCACTTGCACATGGCAAACTCCGCCGCGCGCTCCGGCTGCGGGATACGGCGCCGCGTCACCCCCATCGCGCCGTGCACCTCGCCGTGCCGCTTGCCATGGCCAGCAACTCCACCACAGAGGTGGCAGCGACTTCCGCGGCCGCCACGATGTTTGGCCCATGACACGCTTTCCCTCCGCGCATCACCTTTCACCCGCGCACCCGGCCAGGAGGATCGAGCCGCTCGTCTCCGGGTCCAAGATCTGGTCTACGTCGAGGAGGATGATGAGGCGGTCCCCGACCTTGCCCACACCCCTGAGGAAGGAAGCCTCTACGCCAGCCACTGTGGCCCCGGTGGGCGGTTCCACCTGCCACCGCTCCA